>JAIKZT010000162.1 GCA_024682015.1 Clostridia bacterium | reverse complement strand
GATGTATTCGTCGGAGAAGCCCATGAGCTTGGCCGCGGTCAGCGTGTCGATGCCGCCGGGAGAACGCTTCAGCAGGCCTTCCATGTCGACGATGCGCTTGAAGCTTTCGAGGAACAGCTCGGTGATCATCGTGAGCTCGTGTATCTCCTTCTGGCTCACGCCGCGGCGGATGAGCTCGATCACGGCGAAGATGGCGTCGGCGCGGAATTCGCTGACGTAGGCCTTCAGCTCAGCGTCGGTGAACGCGTCGAACTTCGCCATGTGGAAGTGGCAGACGCCGGTCTCCAGGGAACGGACGGACTTCAGGCAGCACTCCTCGAGCGTGGAACCGATGCCCATGACTTCGCCCGTGGCCTTCATCTGCGTGCCGAGCGTGTTTGGCGCCGCGGTGAACTTGTCGAAGGCGAAGCGCGGGAACTTGGCGACGATGTAGTCGAGGCTGGGCTCGATGGCTGCCGTACCGCCGGCGACGGGGATCTCCTCGAGGGTCATGCCCATGGCGATCTTCGCGGTGACCCGCGCAATGGGATAGCCGCTGGCCTTGGAGGCGAGGGCGGAGGACCGGGACACGCGGGGGTTGACCTCGATGAGGAAGTATTCGGAGGAGTTGGGATTGAGCGCGAACTGCACGTTGCAGCCGCCCTCGATCTTCAGCTCGCGGATGATGCGGATGGCTGAGTCGTTCAGCATCTTCAGGTCGTGGTCGCTGAGCGAGAGGATGGGCGCCACGACTATGGAGTCTCCGGTGTGAACGCCGACAGGGTCCACGTTCTCCATGCCGCAGATCGTGATGGCGTGGTCGGCTGAGTCGCGCATGACCTCGAACTCGATCTCCTTGTAGCCGCGCACGCTCTTTTCGATGAGCACCTGGTGGACGGGGGAGAGGCGGAACGCGTTCGTGCCCACCTCGATGAGTTCCGCTTCGTTGTAAGCAAAGCCGCCGCCGGTGCCGCCGAGCGTGAAGGCGGGCCGCAGGACGACGGGGTAGCCGATGTGCTTGGCCGCTTCCTTGGCCTCTTCCAGCGAATAGGTGATCTCGGAGGGAATGACGGGTTCGCCCATCGCCTGGCACATCTCCTTGAACAGCTCGCGGTCTTCCGCGCGCTCAATGGAGGATGCGGGCGTGCCTAAAAGCTGCACGCCGCATTCCTTCAGGACGCCTTTCCTTTCGAGCTGCATGGCCAGGTTCAGGCCGGTCTGGCCGCCTATGCCGGGCACGATGGCGTCCGGGCGCTCGTAGCGCAGGATCTTGGCGACGTATTCCAGCGTGAGAGGCTCCATGTAGACCTTGTCCGCGATGGACGTGTCGGTCATGATGGTCGCCGGGTTGGAGTTGCACAGGATGACCTGGTAGCCCTCTTCCTTCAGGGCGAGGCAGGCCTGCGTGCCCGCGTAGTCGAATTCCGCCGCCTGTCCGATGACGATGGGGCCGGATCCGATGATCAGTACTTTCTTGATGTCCGTTCTCTTTGACATGTTGTTCCTCCGAAATGTATATAAATGTGTATTATGATATGATTCCAAAACGCCATTTGCCTACGGGGTCCTGTCGGGAAGTCATCCCCGGCATCCTCTCGCTGATCGCCCGGTGCGCCGGTTCCTTAGCGCTGCCCCTTCATCCCTGGTCTTTAAGACCCCTGAGCATCTCGACAAATACAGCGCAGCAGCTGTCGAAGGGGCTAATCCGTGTCATCCTGCGCGAAGCGAAGGATGCGCTCGCCGCAATGCGTCTCCATGCACTTTCCATAGACCTTCCATCCCGCGAAGGGGGTAGCGCGGCCTTTGGACAGGAAGATGTCCGGGTCGATCGCGTATTTCGCGTTCAGGTCCCACAAGGAGCAGTCGCCCTCGCGCGTCGGGATGCCGAAGCGCTTTCTGGGATTGTCCGCAAGCAAGGCGCACAGCTGCTCGAGGGTCAAAATGCCGCCCCTCACCAGGTGCGTGTACAGCAGCGGGAAGGCGGTTTCGAGCCCGACGATGCCGAACGCGCTCTTTTCGAGGCCTTTCGCCTTTTCCTCGGCGCTGTGCGGCGCATGATCCGTGGCCAGGATCTCGATCGTGCCGTCGCAGACCGCTTCGAGCAGGGCTTCGCGGTCGGCCTTGCCGCGCACGGGCGGGTTCATCTTGAACCAGCCATCCTCGCGCAGCATGGAATCGTCCATCAGCAGGTAGTGCGGCGCGGTCTCGCAGGACACGTCAATGCCGCTTTTTTTGCCCTGCCGCACGAGCTCGGCGCTCTCCTTCGTGGAGATGTGGCACACGTGGTAGCCGCAGCCGGTCTGATACGCCAGGTCGATGTCGCGCTCCACCTGGCGCCATTCGCTTTCGCTGCAGATGCCCGCGTACCCGTGCGACTTGGCGTAATCGCCGTCGTGAATGCAGCCGCCGCGGAGCAGTTCGTTCACCTCGCAGTGGGCGACGATGAGCCTGCCCAGCGCCTTCGCGCGCTGCATGGCTTCCTTCATCAGACCCGGATCCTGCACGCCGCGGCCGTCATCGGAGAAGGCGCAGACATAGGGCGCGAGGGCTTCGAGGTCCGCGATCTGCTCGCCCTTTTCGCCCACGGTGATCGCGCCGTAAGGGTGAACGCCCACGCTTGCCGTTTGTTCGATGATATCGAGCTGCTGCTGCAGGTGGGACAGGCTGTCGGGCACGGGAGCCAGGTTCGGCATGGTGCACACGTCGGTGTAGCCACCGTGCGAGGCGGCCGCCGTACCGGTTGCGATCGTCTCCTTATATGAAAAACCCGGCTCGCGAAAGTGCACGTGCACGTCGCAAAAGCCGGGAAGGACAGTGAGTCCGCTGTCCGTAGTCTCCCAAATGCCGGTGTTGGCTCTGTTGGTCTGAGGTTTGATGGCCATGTTCGCTCCTGAATGCAGAAAACCCTGCCGAAGACCGGCAGGGCAAAGTACATAGCATCCTCAGGCCATGCAGAGGACCTGCCTGCCTGAATTCGTGTATGACTCGATCTTGCCGACCTCACGGGATCGCTCTTAAAGATCAATTATCTTTTGTATTATGCGCTCCCGCGGGCTGCATGTCAAGAGAGAACTTTATGGGTCACCCGATAAACCGGACGGCCGTTCCGTAAGCGATGACCTCGGCCGCCGTCTCCATGATGGCGGAGGATGCGTAGCGGATGTTGACGACGGCGTCGGCTCCGAGCGCCTGGGCCTCTTCGACCATGCGCTTCGTGGCGAGCGCGCGGGCCTCGTTCATCATCTCGTTATAGGCCTTGAGCTCGCCGCCCACGAGCGACTTGAACCCCTGTGTGATGTCGCGGCCGATGTTGCGAGTCTGGATGGTGCTGCCTTTGACGATGCCGAGCATCTCCAGTTCCTTACCGGTGATGTAATCCGTATTGACGAGTAACATGGTTTACCTCCTTAAAAATCGTGCGTTAAAATATTGTATGTCTTTGGAATGCGCATGCTTGCTGCAGCTTTTCGTAAGCCGGCCGCGGTCATGCGGATCCCCGTGCGAGGCGTCAGTATTTGTCCAGGTCGTCCTCGACGCCGCTTCGGATCTCGTCCGCGCGCAGCTTCAGGACGTGGATGCCCACGCCGGTAAGGGCGATGGCGATGACGGCCATCAGCGCCTTCAGCAGCAGCGGCGCTTCCGGGTCGCGGATCAGGAAGACCGCGAAGCCGATGTAGTAGGCGGCGATCAGGATGACGATGACGACGGGCGCAATGATTTTTTTCAACATGGCTTGTTCCTCCGCAGTGTTCCGCCCGAAGCTATTCGATGTCGAGTTCGAGCGGGGCGTCGATGTCTTCGCCCACGTATTTGCCGTTCTTCTTGCGCTGCTTGACGCACTCGGTGAGCAGGTATTCGATCTGCCCGTTCACCGAGCGGAAGTCGTCCTCGGCCCAGGCCGCGAGGGCGGCGTACAGCCGGGGGGACAGGCGAAGCGGCACTTGTTTTTTTGTGTTTTTATCTTCTGGCATGGGTGTTTACCGTGTGTGCGGTGCTTCTTTCATTGTACTCGAAAGTCGCTAATACAGGCTGCCGGAGTTCACGATGGGCTGGGCGTCCTTGTTGCCGCACAGCACGACGAGCAGGTTCGAGACCATGGCGGCCTTGCGCTCCTCGTCCAGTTCGACCGTGCCTCTCTCGGCCAGGCGGTCGAGGGCCATCTCCACCATGCCGACGGCGCCGTCGACGATCATCTTGCGGGCGTCGATGATGGCGGATGCCTGCTGTCTCTGGAGCATGACGGCCGCGATCTCCGGGGCGTAGGCCAGATAGGTGATGCGGGCTTCGAGGATCTCCAGGCCCGCGCTCTCGACCTTGCTCTGGATCTCGTCGCGGATGCGGCGCGCCACGAGCTCGGAGGATCCGCGCAGGCTGCCTTCGTCCGCGATGCCGTCGCCGGTCGTATCCACGTTCGGCGCCACGTCGTAGGGGTAGATGCGCACGATCTCGCGCAGGGCGCTGTCGCACTGCAGCGACAGGTATTCCTTGTAGTTGTCGACGTTGAACACGGCTTTGGCCGTATCGGTGACCCGCCACATGACCGCGATGCCGATCTCGACCGGGTTGCCGAGGCAGTCGTTGATCTTCTGACGGGAGTTGCTGAGGGTCATGACCTTCAGCGAGATCTTCTTGGTCGGCATCTCCGCGCTCTGCTTGCCCGTGGCCAGCGTGGTGAGCAGGGACGTTCCCTCGCCGCTGTCCACGTCGCCGCTCTGGGACAGTTTCGTCTTTGCCGCCGGGTTGACCGCGACGCAGAACGGGTTGACCCAGTAGAAACCTTCGCCGCGCAGCGTGCCGACGTAGTTGCCGAACAGCGTGAGCACGAGGGCTTCCTGCGGGCGGATGACCTTCAATCCGAGGAACAGGATCCAGCCCAGCGCCAGCCAGACGACGGACACGAGGATCAGAAGCCCGCGCAGGGCGCCCGGAAGCCGCCAGGCATTGGCGCCAAAGATGAGCAGCAGGACGGCCGCAAAGTACAGGACGATGCAGAGGATGAGCATCGGCATGCCGTTCTTTCTTTTATTGAGGATGATTTCGTTCATTTGGTTCACCTTCCGTGTTGGAGTTTGTATGTGAATTATTTTTGATATCAAAATCATATCACATTGAAGTCGGTTGTCAAGAGTCTGATTCAAAATTTTCGGGTTCGAAAATATTTCGGCAGTCCATCGCGAAAGGCTGACCCTATTACAGCGATTATCAGCGCTTTCGCCAGTTTTCCTTGATGCTTTGCAGCGGAAGGGGTAGAATAAAATTGAGTTGTTATGCGATTCAGGCGTTCGTTCACCGAAGGAGGGACACACAGCATGAAACATACGACATTCAGACCCATCCTGGCTGTAATGCTGGCCGTCAGCCTGGCTTTATCCGGCGCCGCGCCGGCCTTTGCGGGCGAACCCTGCCGGCATGTCTGGGAGACGGTTTCTGCCGTCAATCCCACCTGCACCCAGCCCGGCAACGTGGACTATTACCGTTGCAGTCTGTGCGGCGCCTATGCGCTCAGCCAGGCGGATGTGGACGTGGAAGCGGAGATCGAAGCCCGATTCTCGCGCGAGGACGTGCAGGCGCTCATCATCGAAGCCCTGCAGAAGCAGGCGTACGAACCGGAACAGATCACGGACGTGGAGTCGGTCAACGAATGGATGCGCCATCCGGTGATCGGCATTCGGCTGGCCGAGGGCGTGCCCCCGCAGAGGGTCGAACTGGATACTGCGACCATGATCGAGATCCTGTATCTGACGACGGATGAGGAACTGCGGGCGAAGGTCCTGGCGTCCAATCTCTCGGACGAGACGAAGTACATCATCGCCGGGGATGATGCGGGACAGACCCCGGAACCCGGCACGATCCCCTATCGCGGCGCCGAACAATATCGCCGCTACCTGTCGGGCATGTTTCTCAGCCGGGCCGGATTTACCGTTTTCAACGATTATGCCAAATACGCGGAAGCGGCCAGCCTCGAACTGGCGGAGATCCACGAAAGCGCTTCGAAGAAGGTGCTTTCAGACGAGGAGATCGGCGCTCTCATCCTGCCTGCGACGGGTCATGTCTTCGCCCAGTCGTCCTACACGGCGCCGCTGTGCGAAAAGGACGGCATCCGCATATACACCTGCATGAACTGCACCGAGTCTTACTCGGAAACGATTCCCATGCTCGGTCACGACATAGCCTTTTACGAAGATGGGGCGGTCAAGGCGCCCGGCGCCGGGCCGTTCTACCTGATGGCTCACGGCCGCTGCGGGCGCTGCGGCACGTATTTCGACCTTGCCGGCGCAAAAGTATCCGCCGCGGACATCGGACGCATCTGCACGCACGAGCCGGGTGACCCGGCCGAAGAGAACCGCATGGAAGCGACTTGCACGGAGGAGGGTCACTACGACGTCGTCGTCCGCTGCCTGTGGTGCGGCGAACGGCTCAGCACGGATACGAAGACCCTCGCGGCGCTCGGGCACGACTGGAAGGAGATGAACCGGCAGGAGGCGACCGCCACCGAGCCCGGCAGCATCGAATACGCTTGCGGGCGCTGCGGCGAAAAGCGCTGGGAGACCATCCCCGTGCACGAAACCCACGAGGCGGGCGACCCCGTCATAGAGGACATGGTCGAGCCGACGTGCACGGAGGGCGGCGGTTACTGGACGGCCGTCTACTGCGCGGTGGGCGGTGAAACGATCAGCCTGACCTACACGCGCCTGGCGCCGCTCGGCCACGATTACGTCATCACGGACGAGGTACCCGTCACCTGTACGGCGGACGGCTATACGGTCTATGCGTGCAGCCGCTGCGGGGATTCCTATCAGGTGGATTACGAGCCTCTGGGCCACGACTGGCAGGTGACGGCGTCGCAGTCCGTTACGGTAACGGAAGACGGTTACATCGTGCATACGTGCAGCCGCTGCGGCACCGTATACACGGAGTGGTTCTACAAGCATGCGGATCACACGCCGCGGCCGGCGGTAAACGAGTACATCGTGCGCCCCACCTGCACGGAAAGCGGCAGTTATTATGAGGTCACCTATTGCAGAGCGGGGGGCGAGGAACTGTCCCGCGAACTGAAGTTTGCCGACCCACTCGGGCACGAGTTCCGTACGTCCTGGCACAAGGATCCGACGTGTACGACGGAAGGGCTGGACCTGGTCCGCTGCAAGCGCTGCGGCCTTACGGAATACGTGACGATCGACCCCGCCGGCCACACCTGGGACGAGCCGGTCTACGAGCTGTCGGAGGACTTCAGCCGGGTCACCGCGCTCAGAACGTGCGCGGCCTGCGGCGAGACGGAGATCGAGACCGTTCCCGCGTCCATCCGGGTGACCGTCCCCAACACCTGCACGGAGGACGGAGAAGGAGTTTACAGCTGCGAAGGGTTCACCAATGCGGACTTCGCTGCGCAGGCGGACGTTCCGTTCATTCTGCCCGCGGCGCACAGTCCCGAAAAGACCGACGCAATGGCGCCGGCCTGCACGGAGGACGGCAACATCGCCTATTGGACCTGCAGCGCTTGCGGAACGTTCCTGGGCGTTCAGGGACTGTACGTGCTGGATGATACGGATTACGAAGTTCTGAAGGCCTTCCGGCTCGAGGATGTCCTTTCCAGGCTGGATCGTCTGCACGTTACCGTTCGGACGGCGGAGGGACTTTCCTCCTGGCTGGCGGATCCGGTGATCACGTTCCTCGGCATGGAGGAGCCTCTGAGCGAAGAAAGGGCCAAAGACCTGCTGTATACCGCCGGCAGCGAGGCGGTCGCAGCCGCGGCAAGCCGTTCGGAACTGCCGGACGCGTATAAAAAAGCGTATACGGCGCTTTCGGCGGATGCCTACCGCCGCTATCTGGCAGGCGAAGCGCTGATCGATCTGGGCGTGGAATGGCTGGAGGACCACGAGGCGTTTCGGACGTTCGCGAGCACGTGCGCGCTGCTGGAGAGTTTTCCGCTGGAGGAGATCGACGAGGACAGCTGGATCCTGGACGCCGTAGGCCACGTCTGGGGCGATTGGGAACTTTCCCTTGAGGCCACGTGCACGGCAGGCCGCGAAGAAAAGCGCGTCTGCGGCGCCTGCGGCGAAGCGGAGACCCGCTCGGCAGGAGACCCGCTCGGGCACGATTACACGGCGGAATGGACGTGGGCGGAGGATTACGCCTCAGCGAGCGCGTTGCTCACGTGCCGCCGGGATGAGACCCACGTGGAAACGGTAGCTGCCGAGATTCGGATCGAGCGCACGGAACCGGGCCGCACGGAAGACGGCCAGATCGTCTATACGGCGGTCGCGGTCGCCGGCGATCAGACGTTTACGGATGAAAAGACGGTCGTCCTGCCTGCGTCGCACCGGCGCAAAGGCACGATGGGGAACGACGCCATGGCTGCCGTATGGACGGTATCGGTCGATCAGGGCGGCGAGAGGATCGCTTCCGTTGAGATCACGGGCATCGGGATCTCGGAGGACTGGCCCATTCTCGCAGCGTCCTTCTCGGAGGACGGACGGTTTCTCGGCCTGAGCGTCTTCGATGGAGGCGGCAGCGCGGCTCTTGCGTCCGGCGCGGAGGAGATGAAACTCTTCTGGGTGGACCCGGACAGCGCCCCCGCCTGCGAACCGGACGGCGCCGGCGTGGATTACGGCGATTAGCGCGCAATCGCTTTAAATGGAGATTGCAAAGGGCGTAACCGATATATAAAATAAATAGAGAAGGCATCTCGCCTCGACAGGCTCAGCGAGCGTCGGGTTGGCGTTGCGGATTGCTCTGACGTTCCCCGAGCTTGTCGAAGGGAACTGGAGCACGCTAACGGGTGCGGGATGCTTTCGGAATTGGGTATTCAGTTAGTTAAAGGGTTAGAGGATAAAGGAGTAACGGAATGAGAAACACGAGATGGATGGCCGTCCTGCTGGCCGCCCTGCTGATCGGGCTGGCGTTTGCGGGCGCGGCACGGGTCCATGCGGACGTGCCCTGCAGCCATGAGTGGGTCACGTACGCGGCAAAAGACCCGACGTGCGAGCAGCCTGGCAACAGCGAGTACTATCAGTGCCGCATCTGCAAGGCCTACGCGGTGAACCAGCTGGACTTCGACGTGGAGACGCGCATCACGGAACGGTTCACGGCGGAGGACGCGGCAAAACTGATCCTGGACAACATCAACAACAACATCAAACACCCGTATAAAGAGGGTCAGGAGGACATGCTCACCATCGACGAGGTCAACGAGTGGATGAAGCACCCCGTCCTGTATGTGGACGTCGGCCGCGGCGTCAAGCGTGAGCTCTCATTCCCGACCGAAGAGGTCATCGAACAGATCTACGACGCGGCGGATCCGAAGATCTGCGACAAGATCCGCAGTTCCGGCGTTTCCGACGACATCAAGCTGGCGATCGCCGGCAACGGCACGGACGCGCACCCCGGTTCGCCGATGTACAGGCGTTATCTCATCGGCCTGTATCTCGACAACGCGGGCATCGACGTGTTCAGCAATTACGCTGCGCTGAAGGTCGAGGCGGAAGCCGAGATCGAGAATGTGCGCAAGATCGCCGAAAAGAAGATCCTGGAAGCGTCCGAGGTGGGCGGCTGGGTCATCCCCGCGTTCGGCCATAGCTGGGAGGATCCGACTTACGTCGTGGAGCAGCAGACGAACGGCACATACCTGGCGACGGCCACTCAGAAGTGTTCGTTCGACACGAAGGAAGATCACGTGCGCACGGAGAGCGTTACGGCGGCCGTATCCGCATGGGTCGTGCCGGACTGCACGAACGACGGCCACATCACGTACGTGGCGACGTTCCGCGATCCCGCGTTTGAGCCGCAGGATACGACGGAGATCCTTCCGGCGCTGGGCCACATTCCCATGGATCCGGTCTGGACGGTGACCCCGGCGAACGGGCACAAGAGCGCCTACGTCACGTTCGGCTGCTCGCGCGAAGGCTGCGACATGCACGACAGAGCGAATGCCGAGATCACGAGTGAGATCACGAAGAGAGCCACGTACGACGAAACGGGCCTTAAAACGTATTATGCCGTGGCAGAGGTCAACGGCGAGGTGATGGAAAAGGAACTGGATTCCGTAACGGTCGCCAAGCGGACGAACCGCAGCGAAACCCTGACCATCGCCGTCAAGAAGGACGGATCCCGCGTGAGCGGTGTGCCCGAAGGCAAGTTCACCGTCGAAGCGACCGCGAAGGTCTCCATTGAAGAGCCCGGCAGGACCGCCGTGCTCGTGGCTCTGTACGACGCGGACGGCCGTTTCATCGGCATGGAAACCTCGATCGGTCCCACGCGGGAGTCGAAGGACAAGGATAAGACGTCCATTACCTATTATCCGAAAATCGAGATAGAGAACAATGCGGAGAACCTCGCGGCCTTCAAGGTCCTGTTCGTCTGCGAGGACGGAATGCCTCTGACGAACTATCAGGGACGTCCGTAGCGAAATGAAATTGTAAGGCATAACAAGGTCGGAGAGCGTAAAGTTCTCCGGTCTTTTGCATTTTCGTGAATAATCGTTCCAATTACTGCGACTGCCGAAATATCGCGGGTGCCCCATCCATGGGCAGGCGCGTTTTAAACTCCAAGTGCGGCGATGGGTTGAAAAAGCCGGAATATAAACAAATGCGGGAATCTTGCCTAATTGGTAAACAAACAAAAAAAACCGCTTTTTTAGAGGCTTAAAACTTGATAAGGCGAAGCGATGTTGGTATAATCGATAGTACCATAGTAGGTGGAGTACGCCCCGATAACCTGAAAAGGGCGGCCTCGCCCATTTTCAGTTATCATTTATAATGGTATACTAAGTCACTTGTTTTTCAGGAAAGAGGAGAAGGAAATGAGGAAATTAACAGCAGTAATCTTAACGCTGTGCCTGCTTCTTGGTTCCGTAGTCCCCTCGTTCGCGACTGTCCCCGTAAGCGATTTTACGGACGTCAGCAGCAGCGACTGGTTCTACACCTACGTTAAGTGGGGCGTAGACAACGACTACTTCGCAGGCACCTCCGCCACCACCTTCAGCCCCAACGATCCGTCCACCAGAGAGCAGTTCATGAAGGTCTTCGCGAACTACGCTGGCGAGAAGAAACTGAACAACAATGTCAGCGTTTTCGCGGACGTTGAATCCGGTCGTTGGAGTGCAGGCGCCATCAAGTGGGCTCTTGACAAGAGCATTACGGCTGGCGTCGGCGGCGGCAAGTTCAACCCCACCGGCGACATCACCCGTCAGCAGGCGGCGGTCTTTGTGGCTAACTTTGCCAAGTGGTACTGCGCCACGACGGGCAAGACGCTGAAGGAAGCGGTCCGGCCCGCTGCTTTCTCGGATGCGGACAGCATCGCGGCTTTCGCGGAATCCTCCGTGGATTACTGCGTGGATCACGGTCTGCTGACCGGCTATCCGGACGGCACGTTCAAGCCCGCCAAGATCGTTACCAGAGCGGAATTCGCGACCATTCTGCACGCCATGGAATTCATCTTGGGCGTTCACAGCTCGGGCGGCGGCGGTGGTACGACGACCACCTACGTTTACAGCATCACTTACGATCTGGATGGCGGCGCCTGGGCGACCGGCATTGAAGATCAGAACGAGAGAACCAGCGCCATGACGGCTACGTCCTACGACTTCACCGTCACCGCTGAGATCCCCGAAAAGGACGGCTTCATTTTCGATCACTGGGAGAACCAGGCTGACGGAGCCACCGTCGCAGCGGGCGACACGCTCACCGCGACCAAGGATGCCAAAGACATCACCGTCAAGGCGATCTACATCGACGCGAACGACCTGATCCTGCTCGGCGTCAAGGCTGCTGCGGATGCCGCTGCCGGCTATATCGACACGGTCAACAACATCGCGGACAACGTCAACAACGGCGGATTCGGCGTTGAAGGCGTCATCGACAGCATCGGCTACGACGAAAACGGCGCGGCGGAAGACAACAGCGCGGCGCTGGAAGACG
>JAIKZT010000104.1 GCA_024682015.1 Clostridia bacterium | reverse complement strand
TGCCTCCGCAGCGCAGGGCTACCGCCTGCACCCAGCTGTGGTCGTCGTGGCTGTGGGAGCAACAGACCTCGTTCGCCTCCAGTTCCAGTTTATCATAGCCGGGAACATAATCCCGGTATGGGTCTACCGCGATCCGAAAGCCTTGGGATTCCAAGGTAAAGCAGGAATGTCCATAGTATGTGATGATCATGTGTGCCCTCCTTCCTACTTCGGCAGGACGATCTGCCGCTTTTCAGGGTCCTTTGCCTTTCTGTACAGCACGAAGCGCCGGCCGATGGCCTGAACGAATTCCGCGCCGAGGCGCTGGGCCGCTTCGTTCGCGCAGGCTTTCGCGTCCAGATCGGATCCTTCCTGGATCTTCACCTTCAGCAGTTCGTGCGCGTTCAGGTAATCGTGCATCTCCGTGACGACCGCCGCCGTCAGGTTCTCCTTGCCGATGTAGACCGCCGGCTGCAGCTGGCTGGCAAGTCCGCGCAGGTAAGCTCTCTGTTTCCCCGTCAGCATGGCAGCCACCTACAGGTTGCGGATGACCTCGACGATGCCGTCGAGCCACTCGCCTTCAAAGTCTTCGATGCGGCCGCGGTCGCAGCCTTCCGCCAGCTTCGGATCGATGGGCAGGGATGCCGCCAGGCGGATCTTGTACTTGTCCGCCATCTCAGCCATGCGGCTTTCGCCGAACGGATAGATCTTTTCGCCGCAGTTCGGGCACTGCACGTAACTCATGTTCTCCACGAGCGCAAGCACGGGCACGTTCATCAGACCCGCCATTTTCACGGCCTTCTCGACGATCATGCCCACGAGTTCCTGCGGGGATGTGACGATGACGAGCCCGTCGATGGGCAGGCTCTGGAAGACCGTCAGCGTAACGTCGCCCGTCCCGGGAGGCATGTCGATGAACATGACGTCCTCATCTTCCCAGATGACATCCGTCCAGAACTGCTTGACGGTACCGGCGATGATGGGGCCGCGCCAGACGACGGGATCCGTTTCGTTATCGATGAGCAGGTTCAGCGACATGACGTCGATGCCGAGGCCCGTCTTGACGGGAACGATGCCCTGATCCACCGCGTACGCCTTGTCCTTCAGGCCGAAGGCCTTGGGAATGGATGGCCCGGTGATGTCCGCATCCAGGATGGCCGTCTTCAGGCCTTTGCGCGCCGCGGAGACCGCCAGCAGGGACGTGACGAGGCTCTTTCCTACGCCGCCCTTGCCGGAAACGACGCCGATGACCTTCTTTACAGATGAATACTGGTTGAGGTATTCCGTGAAATCGGTCGGTTTTCTTTCGCCGCAGTCCTTGTCGCAGCCGCTGCAGTCGTGATTACAATTTTCTGCCATATGTTTTGATTCTCCTTGTTTTGAATGGTTTACCCGGTGAGGGAAACCGTTTATAATGTCTTTATAGTATTATATACCATTTCAGCGATAAGGAGAACAGCATGAAAAAATTAGCGGATACCTGCCGGATCGCCCTGGTACAAGCCGGTCCGGTCATGTTCGACAAGGACGCCACCATCGAAAAGGCCTGCAAGGAGATCATTGAAGCCGGCAACAACGGCGCCGAGCTCATCGTCTTCCCGGAGAGCTACATCCCCTGCTACCCCTTCGGCCTCACGTTCGGCTTTACCGTGGGCAACCGCGACAAGTACGGCCGCCTGGACTGGAAGGTCTACTACGACAATTCCGTCCTCGTGCCCTCCGAAGATACGGATCGTCTGGCGGATGCGGCGGCTCAGGCGGGCGCATACGTTTCCATCGGCATCACGGAGCGCTGCGAGGAGAACGCGACGCTCTACTGCACGAACCTGATCTTCGGACCCGACGGCGAACTGCTGGCGCGCCACAGAAAGCTGAAGCCGACCGGCGCGGAACGCCTGTGCTGGGGCGACGGCAACAAGGGCGAATTCCCCGTGGTCGATACGCCCTGGGGCAACATCGGCGCCCTCATCTGCTGGGAGAACTACATGCCCCTCGCCCGCGTCGCGCTGTATGAAAAAGGCGTTACGATCTACCTCGCGCCCAACACGAACAACAATCCGGAATGGCACGACACGATCAAGCACATCGCCATCGAGGGTCACTGCTACGTCATCCACGTGAATCAGAACTTCCACCGCGACGACTATCCGAAGACCTTCCACTGCCCGCACGAATATGAAAACCTGCCCGAGCGGCCCTGCAACGGCGGCTCCGCCGTCATCGACCCGTACGGCCACTACCTGACCAAGCCCGTCTGGGACAAGGACGCCATCATCTACGCGGACCTCGACATGCAGCAGGTTCCCGCCAGCCGCATGGAATTCGACGCCACCGGCCACTATTCCCGCCCGGACGTGCTGCAGCTGCAGGTCAACGAGCACGACTACATCGACGATCTCATCGAGTTCGCGGAGCACGACTACGCGCTCGACGAATACTGCGACGGCGACTGCGCCGGCTGCGCTGACCCCTGCGAGGATTACGATTGCGAAGGCTGATCCGGCAAAAGCGCTTGAGAGATCATGAAGATCACCTTTTGATCCCATAAGAAAGACCCGCCTGCAAAGGCGGGCCTTTTCACATGTCTCGTTATTTCAGAACGAACTTCACCAAAACAAGGATGAACAGTCCGAACAGGGCCGCATACAGCGCCCAGATCAGCAGAACCGCGCTGAGCGCGCCCCAGATGGCCGCCCTGCGCCCTTCCCTGTCGATGTCGACCGGCCTGCGCCCTTCTTCCGAAGGCGAGGAGAAACTGTCGAAGCGGGGAAAGAGCAGCGGCCGCTGAGGCGCGAGCCCTTCCATGTCCGCAACGACCATGGATTCCTCCAGGTCGTCGATCTGGTCTTCCTTCAGTTCGTCCGGCTCTTCCGAAGCCCGGTTCAGAGGTTCGTACATGTGCTATTCCTAGTCGTACAGGTGGCAGGCTACGAAGTGGCCCGGTTCCATCTCCTTCTGGACCGGCACCTCGGTCTTGCAGCATTCCATGCACTTCGCGCAACGGGTGTGGAACTTGCAGCCGGCGGGCGGGTTCGCGGGAGAAGGAATGCTTCCTTCGAGCACGATGCGGTTCATCTTGACCGTCGGGTCGGGCACCGGAATGGCCGAGAACAGCGCCTCGGTGTAGGGGTGCAGGGGGTTGCGGAAGATGTCTTCCGTCGTGCCGTACTCCACCAAGTTGCCCAGGTACATGACGCCGACCGCGTCGGAGATATGCTCGACGACGGACAGGTCGTGGGAGATGAACAGATACGTAAGCTTATGCTGATTCTGCAGTTCTTCCAGCAGGTTGATGATCTGCGCCTGGATGGACACGTCCAGCGCGGAGACCGGCTCGTCGCAGACGACGAACTCGGGGTTCAGGGCAAGCGCTCTGGCGATGCAGATGCGCTGGCGCTGGCCGCCGGAGAACTCGTGGGGATAGCGGTCCTTGTGGAAGGGCTGCAGGCCGCACTGGTCCATGATCATGTCGATGTAGTCGTCGTATTCCGCCGCGCTCACGAGGTTGTGCTCGCGCACGGCTTCCCCGATGATCTCGCCGACCGGCAGACGCGGGGAAAGGCTGGAGAACGGGTCCTGGAAGATGATCTGCATCTTCGGACGCAGGGAGCGCAGCTGATCCTTGGGAATGTCGTAGACTTCCTGGCCGTTGAACAGCACCTGCCCGTCGGTCTTGGAGTCGGTGAGCCTCAGAATGGTGCGGCCGACCGTGGTCTTGCCGCAGCCGGATTCGCCTACGAGGCCCATGGTGGTGCCGCGCTTCAGGTTGAACGTAACGCCGTCCACCGCCTTCACCCAGCCGACGGTCTTGCCGAACATGCCGCCCTTGATGGGGAAATGCTTCTTCAGGCCGTTGACCATCAGGATGTATTGATCGTCGTAAGTGACGGGAGTGAATGTGCTCTTGATCTCTTCGCTCATTACTGCTCTCCTCCCTTCTGATCCTCATAATAGCGATAGCAGGCTACGCGGTGCGTGGGGCTTACGTAGACGTAATGCGGATATTCGCCCTTGCAGCAGTCCAGCTGCATTTCGCAGCGGTCCTTGAAATAGCAGTAATCCGGCATGTTGATGGGATTGGGCACCTTGCCCGGGATCGAGTAAAGCTTCTCGACCTTCTTGCCCACCACGGGCTTGCTGGCCATCAGGCCGATCGTGTACGGGTGGCAGGGATGCAGGAAGACCTCTTCCGCGGTGCCCGCCTCCACGATGCGTCCCGAGTACATGACCACGACGTAGTCCGCCATCTCGGCGATGACTCCCAGGTCGTGCGTGATGAACATGATGGAGGAATTGATCTTATCCTTCAGGTTGCGCAGCAGGTCCAGGATCTGCGCCTGGATCGTGACGTCCAGAGCCGTGGTAGGCTCATCCGCGATGATGATGCGCGGGTTGCACGCGAGCGCCATGGCGATCATGACGCGCTGGCGCATGCCGCCGGACAGCTCGTGCGGGAACATGGCGTAGACGCCTTCGCTGTTCGCGATGCCGACCATCTGGAGCAGTTCGATCGTGCGGGCCTTGATGTCCGCATCGCTCTTACCTTCGCCGTCGTGCAGCGCGATGACCTCATCCACCTGCGCGCCGATGCGGAAAACAGGATTGAGGGCCGTCATGGGTTCCTGGAAGATCATCGAAATGTAGTTGCCCCGCAGGGTCTGCATGAACTCTTCCGGCGCCCGGGTAACGTCGACCGCCTTGCCTTCGGTCAGGTTGAGGCGGATCTCGCCTTGCACCGTCTGTCCCTGCGGCCGCTGCAGCAGCTGCATCAGGGACAGGCTCGTAACGGACTTGCCGCAGCCGGACTCGCCGACGACGCCGACCGTCTTGCCGATGGGGACGTCGAACGTGACGCCATCCACGGACTTGACCGTGCCCACGTCCGTGAAGAAATAGGTGTGAAGATTATCGAATTCCACGGCGTTGTTCGGATCGTGCATGGTCGTGAGGTATTCCGACTCGGGCACGTTCTTGCGCTTGCGCTTCTTTTCGTATTCGTTGGTGATCCTTCTGTTCTCTTTGGAGATCCGTCTGGACTCTTTCGCGGAAAGATAACCGTCTTCTTTCTTAGCCATTGCAGTCTCCTTTCCTAACGCTTCATGCGCGGGTCAAACGCATCGCGCAGACCGTCGCCCACCAGGTTGAAGGCGAGAACGGTGCCCAGCAGCAGGATGCCCGCAGGGATCCAGATGAACCAGTAGTTCGTGAGAACGAAGGTATCGTTTACGTCGTTGATGATGTTGCCCCAGGAAGCGAACGGGAACTTGACGCCCAGGCCCAGGAAGGACAGCGTGGCTTCCATGATGATCGTGGAACCGATGCCCATGGAGGCGGAAACGATGAGCAGAGGGATGACGTTGGGCACCAGGTGCTTGAAGATCCTTCTGTTGACGGAGATGCCCGTGGCCTCCGTAGCCATCATGAACTCCTGCTCGCGCAGGGACAGGATCTGGCCGCGGATCATGCGGGCAACGCCCGGCCAGCTGAGGAAGCCGAGGATGAGCATCAGGTAGACCATGCGGATCTTCGGGTCAACGAGCTGGGCATCCATGGCCGCGCCCAGGATGATGATGATGGGCATGGACGGGATGCAATAGAAGATGTCCACGATACGCATGATCAGCATGTCGACCCAACCGCCGAAGTAACCGGAGACGCCGCCGAGGATGACGCCGATGAAGTTCGCGATGAGCTCGACGATGAAGCCGATGATCAGCGAAACTCTGCCGCCGTACATCAGACGGGTGAGCATGTCCATGCCGTTGCGGTCCGTGCCCAGCCAGTGCTTGGAGCTCGGAGCGGCATAGGTGTCGTACACGCGGCTCTCGCGGGCCTGCTTGACCGTGTACTTGCCGGCGGCCGCGTTGAATTCGATGGTGTAGTCGGACTGCACGCCGTCCGCGTCCGTGAACAGGAACTCTTCCGTGTCGCTCTCGAGCGCTTCGAGGAGCTGTTCCTTGAAATCGCGGGTGAGGAAGACGTCGCCCATGAGGGGCTGTACGACGTAGCGGGAGACGTAACCGATCTCCTTGTCGCCCTGCGAGATGATGCCGGAATCGTCAAGGCTGTAATTCTGCCCTTCCGCGGAGAAGCGGGACTGGCCGTTCGTCGCGGCGCGCAACGCTTCGCGCGTGAAGTCGTAGGACATCTTGACGCCCTCTTCACTGGCGGAGAACACGTCCTTGAACGCGAGACCGATCTCGGTGCCGTCGGCGAGATGGGCGATGTAAAAATCTTCGCCCGCTTGTTCGACCTTATAATCGATACCCTTGTACGAGAAGGTCTCCGCCTTCTTCTGCAGGGCGAGCACCATCTGCGCCTGGATGATGGACGAGAAATCCTGGCCGGGCGCCTGCAGGTAGCGGAACTCCTTGTTTTCGATGGCGGAGCAATATTCCTTCTTTAGGTAGTCCGTGCGGTAGAAGAGCTGGTCTTCCTCGTACGGGGAAATGATGCCGCCGATAAAGGAGAAGGCGAACATGAAGATGAGGATGACCAGGCCGACCATGGCGATGCGGTTGCGGAAGAAACGCTTCGCGACCATGGCGCCCGGGGACAGGACCTTCACGCGCCTGTCGTCGTTTAAGGAATACTGAGGTTCCTTGTTCTCTTCGGTTTCAGGGACTTCCTGACCGTCTTTTCTGATCTCTTCAGACATGGGGGACCTCCTTTCCTAAGCGATGCGCACTCTCGGGTCGACCACCGCGTACAGGATGTCCGCGATCAGGTTGCCCATGAGGGTCAAAATGGCTAAAAACGTTAAGTAGAACATGGAGAACGGGATGTCTCCGCCCACCATGGAGTGGTAGGCCGCGTAGCCGATGCCGGGCAGCGCGTACAGCGTCTCGGTGATGAGCGCGCCGGAGAACAGGCCCGGCAGCATGCCGCCGATGATCGTGACCAGCGGAATGAGCGTGTTGCGGAACGCGTGGTGATAGATGACCTTGCGCTCCGAAAGGCCCTTGGCCCTGGCCGTGCGGATGTAGTCGGAATTGAGCACTTCCAGCATGTTCGTTCTGGTGTAACGCATGAGGCCGCCGATGCTGATGACGATGATCGTGATGCACGGCAGCACAAGGTGGTTCGCCTTATCCAGGAACTGATGGAAGGCATCCAGCTGTTCGTAGTTGCGCCCCACGAGGCCGAACAGGTCGAACCATTTCAGATGGACCGAGAACACCAGTTTCAGCAGGGACGCAAAGAAGAACGTCGGCAGCGAAATGCCCGCCAGCGCCAGAACGCTGATCGTATAGTCCGTCTTGCTGTACTGTTTCGTGGCTGCGATGATGCCGAGGGGCACGGCGATGATGATCTCGAAGAACATGGTGATGACATTCATCACAAAGCTCAGCCAGATGGTCTTGTTGAACTGTTCCGTAACGGGAATGGTGTAGACCCAGCTGTCTCCGAAATTGCCCCGGAGCATTTGACCCCACCAGCGGAAGAATCCAGTCAGGATGCCGGTATCCAGGTTATACATGGCCGACAGCTGCTCCATCCATTCTTCGAAGCTCTTGGAGCCGGGCTGCATGGACTTCTGCCGCGCGATGGCTTCGATGTACGAAGTGGGCAGACAGCGCATGAGCGTGTAGATGATGAGTGTTACGAAGAAGAGTATGACGATGGATAGCAATACTCTCTTCAAGATGTACTTTTTCACGGTTCTCCTCCGTTCTGCAGATTAATACACGTTTCGCTGTGTATCCGCAAATCTCTTTGGGTGACCCTCACAGAAGAGCGCTCACGTTCTTTGTGAAAACCGCCAAAAGAAACTTGCGGATAAACAGTTATGCCTGCAGCGCAAGGACCCTTGCGGGTCCTGCGCTGCAGGCGCATTCGTGTTACCGAATCAGTTTTTCCTCAGCTTACTGGAGTTCGGTGTTCTGGATCTCGCTCATCCAGCCATAGAAGGTGGTGATGTCGGGAGTAACGGTATCCAGCTTGACTCTCTCGGCGGAGAAGATGATGGCGTTCTGTCTCTGATAGACGGGGATCTCGACAGCCCAGTCGATGATGGTATCGAGGCAGGCCTTGTACATGGCCTTACGATAGGTCTGGTCGGTGGACTTTCTCGCGTCGAGGATCATCTGGTTCAGATCAGCGTCATCGATGCCGTACATGTAGTTGGAGCCGCCGGCAGCCATGGTATCGTTGCCGGAGAAGTAGATCTGATACATGTCGGGGTCAACCGTGGCGCCCCAGGCAGCGCACCAGATGGCGACCTGCTCCGCTTCGAGAGCGGTCCACAGATCGGAGGAGTTCGTGAGGTCGCGGATGACCAGGTTGATGCCCAGTTCGGCCAGAGCGTCTCTGGCTTCGGTGAGGATCATGAAGGAGGGGTGGTCGCCGGTGCCGTCGCCCGGGATCCAGGCTTCATATTCCATGGAAGCACCCTCGGGAGCAGCGGTGACCTTGCCGTCCGCTACGGTGTAGCCGGCAGCTTCGAAGAAGCCCAGAGCGGCCTGTGCGGCAGCAGCGTACTTCTCTTCAGCGCTCATGCTGGAGGTGTAGATGTCGTTGCCATCCACATCCACGGAGAAGGCGATCTTGTAACCGTCGTCGGTGGACTGGGGAGCAGCCCAGGACGTGTTGGAGATCGGGTAGTTGATGACGGCAGCTCTGTCGCCATAGTAAGAGTCGATCGCAACGTCTCTGTAGACGCTGAAGATCGTGCCGAAGGCCTTTCTCAGGGCCTTGGATTCCGCGGAATCCTTGACGCCGCCAACGGACATGTTCTTGGCGTTCATGCCGATGTAACCGTAGCCGAGGTTGTCGACGGTGTTCGTCTCGACCTTGGAGCCGGAGAGGCTGCCGCCGTTGGCCTTTTCGATGGCCGCGATGGTGTTGGTGGAGAAGGACGGATCGGTGATGTCGATGGTGCCGGTGATGACGCCGTTCAGCTTGTCGTCATCGGAGTTGCACTGCTGGAAGTTGATGTACTTGGTCTTGGGAGCGCCAAGATAGTAGGAATCGTTCGCTTCGAAGTAGACGACGCCGTTCTCAAACTTGTTGAACTTGTAGGGGCCAGCGCCCAGGGGCTGCGTGGTCTTGGCTCTGACCAGGGACAGGTCGCCCTTGGGGAAGCCGAAGCTGTTGTTGTCATAATCGAACTGAGCGGGATCGCCATAGTAGTGCAGCGGAGCGATGGAAACGCCGAGCTGATAGATGGCGGTAGCGTCGATCTCGGTCATGTGAACGGTCATGGAGTAATCGCCGGTCTTGATGATGCCGGAGATGTTGTCGGCGGATTCGCCGGTGGTGACGCCCACGGTGTAGGCATCGTAGTCGTTCATGAAGCCGTACAGGGACGTGCCTGCGGATTCGGTGTCGGACAGGGAAGCGAGGTCGCCTTCGTAGTCTTCGTACAGGCGAGCCCAGAAGTCCTCAGCAGTGGCATCTTCGGCCAGGCCGTCGAAGCCCCAGGCGGAAGCGGCGGTCGCAACGTCTTTGGAATCGGCTGCGTAACCGGCGGCTGCGCAGTAGTCAACGATCTCCTGAGCGAACTGAGCGCCAGCCTGGTTGACATCTTCCCAGAACGCGGTCTGAGTAGCTTCATCCCAATAGGTGAAGTCGGTGTTGTCCGGACCGGCTGCAGCGAGCAGGTTGAACAGGGTGTCCATGCCGCTTCTGTAAGCGTCCATGCCTTCGATGGGCTGAGCGAACAGCGTGCTGGAGCCATCGTAGGTCGGGTCGCACAGAACGTACATGGAGAAGATGACGTCGTCGATCGTCATGGGCTCGCCATCGGAGAAGACGATGTCGTCTCTCAGCTGGAAGTTGTAGTCGACAGTGCCGTCAGCGTTCTCGACGACATCCAGATCGGCGGGGCCATAATAGGTGTAGTCCGTTCCGTTGTAGGGAATGGTCTCGCCCTTGATGCCCTTGTAGATGATGGCACCGGTACGGTCGGAAGCCAGCAGACCAACCTGGGTCATGGCATAGACGTCCTGGTCGTACGCGGTTTCGCTGAAGAACGGGGAGAACTTGCTGGAGAACGGAGAATAACCCACGACGAGCGGGGTGTCGTTCTTCGGTTCTTCGGCAGGCTGCTCCGGTTCGACCGGCGTAGTCGGTTCAGCGGGTTCGGTGGTGGCGGGTTCTGTGGGCTGCTTGCTCGTGCAGGCGGCAAGACCAAAGATCATGGCCGCAGCAAGGAGAAGAGCGAGAACCTTTTTGTACTTGTTCATAGTCTTATTTCCTCCTATAACAAAAGAACTATCAAAACAGTTACAAGAGATTATACCACAGGGAAAACCGCAAAACAACAAAATATGTAGTTTTGATGAAGTTTCTATCGGACTTTTTTACGTGACCCGCACAGCCCGGAAAAAGAAACATACGATCCTGTCCGCCATAGCGTTTTTGTGTATTGACCATATCTTTTTGCCCGGAAATGCGATATTATTGTAATGTTAGATCAATTTATGAAAGGATACCCCATGCACGAATTAGGCATCGTATTTCACGCGCTCGACCGCGTCCAGCGGCTGGCTGAGGAGAACGAACTCACGAAGATCGCTTCCGTCACCATGCAGTTCGGCGAGGTCTCGGGCGTCATCACAGAGGAAATGGTCAAGTGCTGGAACTGGGCGGTCAAGAAGCGTCCGCCCGTCCTGCAGGAAGCGGAGCTGAAGATCGAAGACATCCCGGCCATCACTTTCTGCGAAGACTGCCGGCGCGAGTACCCCACCCTGCGGTTCGGCAAGACCTGCCCCTACTGCCAGGGGCCGAACACCTACCTCGTGCAGGGCAACGAGATCAATATCAAGGAACTGGAGGCGTATTGATGGTTAAAGAAGTCAACCCCAAGATCCACGTGAACGAGCGGGACTATCCTGTAACGGATCACAAGTGCGACGATCCCGAAAAAAAGGAGCTCGTCCTGAAGCTCGCCCGCATGATCACCGACAACATCCCCCGCAAGCTGCCCGGCGGCATGAAGGAAAACCACATGGATTTCTGGATCCTCGACCGGCTGCTCACGAAGGACGAGGTCAAGTTCATGCTCAGCTTCGGCAAGCGCCGCTTCGGGCTCACGACCCCCGAACTCGCCCGGCGCAACGGCATGTCCGAGGAAGAGGCGCAGAGGGTCATCGACCACCTGCTGTGGATCGGCATCATCGAGCAGAACCGCGACAACGCCGACCAGCACATCCAGTACTGGATCCCCAAGTGGGTCGTAGGCTCCGGCGAGTACATGGTCGAGCACCCCACGCTGGCGGATGACCACCCCGAAGTCGCCACGATGTTCAACCTGGCCCCCCAGGAACCCCTGGAACTGGCCTCCAAACTCATCCCGCCCGGCGGCGCGGGCATCGGCATGCACGTCATTCCGGTCGAGGAGGCCATCGACGGCGCCTCGAAGTCCGTGTCCGTGGAACACCTCTCCCACTGGCTGCAGAAATACGACAAGTTCTGCACCATGGTCTGCGCCTGCCGCAAGGCCCAGCGCATCCGCGGCGAAGGCGTCGGCGACATCGAGGGCTACATGTGCATCGGCGTGGGTGACATCGCGGAGTTCCTCGTGGAGTCCGGCAAGGACGCCCACTACATCACGCGCGAAGAGGCCATGGAGATCATCAAACGCGCCGAGCGCAAGGGCTACGTGCACCAGATCACGAACCTGGACGGGCCTGAACGCATCGTCGGCATCTGCAACTGCTCTCCCGGCAGCTGCTACGGCCTGCGCACCTCGCAGCTGTTCAACACGCCGAACATGAGCCGCAGCGCCTACCGCGCCCACGTGGACAAGGAAAAGTGCGTCGCATGCGGCAAGTGCGTCGAGGTCTGCCCCTCCGGAGCCGCCAAACTCGGCCAGAAGCTGTGCAAAGCCGACGGTTCCAAGGTCCGCTATCCCATGCACGACCTGCCCGACGACCACGTCTGGGGCGAGGACAAGTGGGACCGCGACTACCGCGACCACAACAAGATCAACTGCTACGACACCGGCACGTCCCCCTGCAAGACCGCCTGCCCCGCGCATCTGGCCGTACAGGGATACATCAAGATGGCGGCCGACGGGCGGTATGACGACGCTGTGCGGCTCATCCGCCAGGACAACCCCTTCCCCGCCGTCTGCGGCGCGATCTGCAACAGAAGGTGCGAGGACCGCTGCACGAGAGGCACGATCGACAAGGCCGTGGCCATCGACGAGATCAAGAAGTTCCTCGCGCAGTGGGAGCTGAAGCATCCGCAGGACTTCGTGCCCGTCTGCGACAACATGGACGGCAAACAGTGGGACGAGTTCCCCATCGCCATCGTCGGCGCGGGTCCCGCAGGCCTTACCGCGGCCTATTACCTGCGCAAGGAAGGCTATCCCGTTACGGTGTTTGACCGCGAACAGCGCCCCGGCGGCATGATGATGAACGGCATCCCCAACTTCCGCCTTGAAAAGAAGGTCATCGAAGGCGAGATCGACATCATCCGCAAGATGGGCGTCGACATCCGCTGCGGCGTGAACGTGGGCACGGACGTGACCCTCGATCAGCTGCGGCAGCAGGGATTCAAGGCCTTCTACATCGCGACGGGCCTGCAGAGCGGCGGAAAACTCGGCATCCCCGGAGAAGACGCGATCGGCGTGCGCGCGGGCATCGACTTCGCGAAGGAAGTCAACCAGGATGAATCCATCCGCCTGCGCGGCAAGACCGTCGTCATCGGCGGCGGCAACATCGCGGCGGACGTGGCCAGGACGGCCTTGAGAGCCGGCGCCGAAAGCGTCGACCTCTACTGCCTCGAAAGCTACGACGAGATGCCCATGGGGCCGGACGACCGCAGAGAATGCGAGGAAGAAGGCATCCGCATCCACGCTGGCTGGGGTCAGACGACGATCGAAAAGGACGCGGACGGCCGCTGCGCCTCCATCGCCTTCCGCAAGTGCGTGTCCGTGAAGAACGCCGAAGGGCGCTTCGATCCGAAGTTCGACGACGCCGTTACCGAAACAGCCGCCTGCGAGAACGTGCTGTTCTGCATCGGACAGAAGCCAGACTGGGGCAAGCTCCTCGAGGGCAGCAAGGCGGAATTCAACCGCAACGGGACGATCAAAGCCGATCCCGTTACCTATCAGACGGGCGAACCCGACGTCTTCGCGGGCGGAGACGCCTTCACAGGCCAGAAGTTCGTGATCGACGCCATCGCGGCCGGCCGCCAGGCAGCCGTGTCCATCAACCGCTTCGTGCATCCGGGCCAGTCCCTCACGATCGGACGCGACCTGCGCGAGTTCATCGAACTCGACCGGGACGACATCTCCGTGGAGTGCTACGACAACGCCCAGCGCCAGATGCCGGGCCTCAAGCCGGGTCAGCCGGCCGCGACGTTTGAAGACCTGCGCCTGCCGCTCACCGAGGAGCAGGTGCGGATCGAGGCCTCCCGCTGCCTGAAGTGCGGCGCGACCTGGGTCGACCTCAACCAGTGCATCGGCTGCGGCCTGTGCACCACGCGCTGCGAATTCGACGCGATCCACCTGCAGCGCGACCTGCCCGCCGCCAGCGACATGCATACGGCCGAAGAGATGATGAAAGTCGTCGGCCCCTATGCGCTCAAGCGCGGCATCAAGATCATCAAGCGCAAGATCACCGGCAAGTCGGACTATCCGACCTGGCAGGAATAGCGCGAAGAACACAAAAGCCGGCCCGCAAAGGCCGGCTTTTCGCATGCCGAAAACGCTTCTTTATTCTTTCCAGGCCTTCACTTCCCTGCGCAGCCAGTCGCAGAAGGCGTCGATGCCCTCGCCGGTCTTGGCGCAGATCGGGAAGATCTCAAGGCCCGGATGGCGCATGTGCGCGTACTCGACGACCTTGTCCATGTCGAAATCGAAGTACGGCATCACGTCGATCTTGTTGATGAGCATCACGTCCGCGACCTCGAACATAAGCGGGTATTTCAGCGGCTTGTCGTGCCCTTCCGGAACGGACAGGATGACGGCGTTCTTCGAGGCGCCGGTATCGAATTCCGCCGGGCATACGAGGTTGCCCACGTTTTCGAGGATGGCCAGGTCCAGATCCTCCGTCCCCAGCTCGCGTACGCCCTGGCGGGTCATGTCCGCGTCGAGGTGGCACATGCCGCCGGTGTGCAGCTGGATCGCGCGCACCCCCGTGCCGAGGATCGCCGCCGCGTCCACGTCGGAGTCGATGTCTGCCTCCATCACGCCGATGCGCATCTCGTCCTTCAGCCGGCCGATGACCTGCTTCAGCATGGTCGTCTTGCCGGACCCCGGCGAGGACATCAGGTTGAGCAGGAAGGTCTTCTGTCCCTTCAGTTCCGCGCGCAGCCTGTCCGCGTCCGCGTTGTTGTCCGCGAAGACGCTCTCTTTCACTTCGATGATCTTGATCGGATCCATGTCATTCCTCCTGATAGTCTAATTTTATGCGAAAACACGGGGCATCCGTCGCACCCGTTACGTAATACGATCCGCCTGACCCTCCCCAGCGCAGGGTAAGCTCTTCCCCGAGGCGCACCTCGCGGTTGTATTCGGCGGTAAAGGCGCGCAGGGACTTGCCCGCGCTGGCCGCGGGAATGAGGTCCTCCGCCAGGTCGAAATACCGGGCGTTGTTCAAGTGCCCGTTGATGTCCGTAAAGCTGTAGGGCACGCGAAAGACGCTCTCTTCGGGCGTATCCGCGGCGCGCAGCGGGTTCAGCCAGGGCAGCTCGCTACCCTGCTCTTCGCCATCGATCGAAACGCCCCACTCTTCCGGAAACACGGCCGTCCGCGTCCGCACGTCCATCAGCGACCACACGGCAGACGCCCGCAGCAGAGGCTGTCCGTCTTCCGACGCGATCTCGTAGTACCGCGGAAACAGCATGTGCATCGTTTCGCCCGGCCACGTGCGGATAACGATCCGTTCGTCGTAAACCGGCATTCTGTCCACTTCCGCATGCATGCGGGTGACCACCCACAAAAGCCCTTTATCCAGCGTCTTTTCCCGGCCCATGCCCAGTTCCTCCGTGTGGCGGATGGACGCAGTCTGCAGCAGCTGCAGCAGCTGGGACGTGCGAAGGCGCCTGAAGCAGTCCACGTGTTCGCTGCCTAAGAGCAGCCGGCGTTCGTACATGGCCTACGCTCCGTACTTCTGCAGCGCGTCCAGCACGTCGCCGAGCGTGGAGAGCTTCTTCCACAGCTTGTTGGGGATCTTGACGTTGAACTCCGCCTCGAGCTTGCAGATGACGAGGATGAAGTTCATGGAATCCATGCCCATGTCGGTATTGACCACGGACTGCTCCGTGATCTCCGTGTCCGCCAGTTCAGGCACGCAGTCCCGGATGATCTTGACGGTGCGTTCGAATAGTTCCTGTCTAGTCATGATATCTCCTGTTTTGTCTTATATCAACGTGTATTTGTTTGCCTGCGAAGGCCTGTCCGCAATAGATGCAATGCCTATTACAGTTCCCAGCGCTTCACCTTGCCCGTCGCCGTGCGGGGCAGCGGCGCTTCGCGCAGGACGATCTTCGCGACCTGCTGGCTTCTGGGCTTTCCGTCCTGCCAGGGTTTGATGGCCTGCCGGACGCCCTCCTCCGTAAGGCCTTCGCCGCGCACGATGAGCGTCGTGCGGCTCTGTTTCTGCACGAGCGCCAGCTCGCAGCCCGGCAGCAGTTTGGCCAGTTCAGCCTCCGCTTCCGGCAGAAACAGCTTCGTGCCGTCCGAGAAGACCAGCATGTCCTTCTT
>JAIKZT010000094.1 GCA_024682015.1 Clostridia bacterium | reverse complement strand
TATCCGCAGGCATAGAGGCTGTCGTCCGTGACGCGGAACGTGGCCTCGAAGCGGCCGTCCGCGACGTTCGCGGAAACGAAGGTCGCCTCCGGCGCCTTGCTGTCCGCATGCAGGCCGCCCGTCATGCCGAGGAAGAGCAGGTTGCCGACGCGGTCGCGCGCGTAGACGGCATACTGCCGCACGAGCGGATCCGCGGCATCCGGGTAATGGATGTCGTCCCTTTCAGGGATGGACGCGACGTAGCTCGTCCCGTTGGAGACCATCGGGATCGCCTCGCCGAGATCGCGGGCGAAGCCGTCCCTGCCGGGCAGGCCTTCACAGGCGTAGAACGAAAGGCCCGCGGTGCTCTGCCCTGCGGCAGGCGTGAAGCTGACCGAGGTCGCTCCCAGCTTGCCCACGCTGACGCCGCGATCGTTCGCCGAAGCGGGCGTCGTCGCAATGGTGCCCTCTACGCTGAGGCTGACGGGATGGATCGTCAGGTACAGGATGTCGGAAGCTCTGCCGTTCGCGTAGCGGACCTGCACGCCGATGCGGTTGTCCTGGTCCGGGAGCAGGTTGATCTCTCCGTAGATGCTGTTTACGCCGGAGTGGTTCCAGTTCTGATCGACGCAGAAAGCGAGGCTGTGCAGGCCGTAGTCCGCCGCAGCCGTTCCGAGGTCGACGAATGTGCCGGTCTCCTCGTCGTAATCGAAGCAGTAGCCATACTGGCGGTACCCTCCCGTCTCTATGTACGGGTGGTAGAGATCCTCGCGGTCTATCGTCTCGTTCCATGCGATGACGTCGTAGGCGCCGCTGTTGACAAAGCTTGCCGATTGACGCGGTGCCTGATTGCCGTCCGCGTCCAGCACCTGGAACATCATGTCGAAGGTGCCGGCTTCGGCCGGGACGTAAATTACCTTGGCAGGATCGTAGTCGATCAGCTGCGCAGGGAAATCGTCGCAGAGCTGTGAACCGCCAAAATAGTCGTTGCGCGGATAGCTGAGCGGCTGATAGCGCAGCAGGCCGGGCACGACCGAGCCAGGCTGCGTATCGTCGATCTCGATGAGCCCGTAGGCGCCGTTTGCGCGCCTGATCGGCAGCGCATAGCCAAAACCGGGCTCGGACTTGCGGGCAAGGATGAGGAAGAACCCGCTGCCCTGATTATAGTAACCGGTCGCGAACTTGTCGGAAGCGGGCAGCGTGATGGTCTGCACCGGGCTGCTGCCGATGCCGCAGACCTTATATTGCAGAGCAGTGGTGAGCGATACGCCGTTGTAATCCGATCCGTCGCTCCAGACGCCGGCATAGTCAAAATCGTGGCCGAACGTGATGAAGGAATTCGCCCAGTCGATGTCGTCCAGATTCCAGTCGCGCTTATCGGTAAGGTTAAAGGAGATCTGGTAACCTTCCAGCGTTGTATTGACGAACTCGTCGTCGTCGCTGTAGTAGTACCAGGGATTGCCCGCAGGGTGGGTAAAGACCCCTTCGTCGATGGAAGAGGAAATGAAGCCGACGGTATCGTCGGAATTCGTAAGCGGCATGACGCGGATGTCGAATTCCTCGTAGCTGTACCGCGACGAAGTGGGATCGATGGTAACGTAAAGCGGCGGCGGCGAAAGCTGCACGAGATTATCGTTTTCGTCGTAGTAGTGGCCCCAGCTGTTCAGGTAATCGTCGACATGACAGTCGATTCCTGCTATCGTGCCGGAATAGACCTTCACGTGCAGGTCGCCTTTGAAGAGTACGGCACTGCCGCTGGTGTAGCTGTAGACTACTTTCCTTTCCTGACCGTTAAAATAACGTTGGGCATGGGTCGTGATATGCTGTCTTCTTTCAGTTTCCAGATAGCCCTCGCTTTCAAACACCACCAGGGGCGCATCCGCGGTCCCGTAGGAGATGATGCCCGTATTCTCGTCCACGGTGATCGTCCCTTCGGGAGCCTCGTACCAGTCTTCCACCGCAGAGTGATTGATGGCATCCGTCAGGATGTCGCTTCTGCCCTCGAAGCGGCTGTTGATGTAGCGGAAATAGTGCGTCGGATCGTCGCCCTTCTGGACGTCGATCACCAGCACGTCGTTCTTGTTGTTGTCGTCGAACGAGAGACCCAGATAGGGCTCCGTAACGACGTTCAGCGGGTAAGACAGCGCGTATTTGACGTTGTGCAGGTCGTATTTGAACGCGCCGAGGGAGAACACGCCGCTGTTGTCCAGCGTGTCCGTTCCCTTGATCCAAAGCGTCTTGTCGAAGATGCCCGTGGAAATAACGACTTCGTCTTCCTCCCACTCCCTTGGGACCTTCACGACGACGTTCGCCGTAAAGGTCTTGTCGCTCTGGGTGAAGCCGCTGATGGTCTCCCAGCCGTCGGTCTCTTCCGTAACGTCCGCGCCGTTATCCGCCCACAGGTAGGAGAGGGTCTTCAGGCCCGTGTAGTCGGAGATGTTGACGGGGACCGTCATGGTGCCCGCGCCGGTGATGCCGTCGACCACTTCTTCGCTGTTGTAGGTGCGGCTGACGTCCGTAACCTTGCCGGTCGGGGCCGCTTTGTCGAAGGAGACGTTGTCGAGCGCGACCGCGCGCGTGACCTTGTTGCCGGCGTAGTCTACGACCATGAAGTTCGCCGTGAGTTCGGGCAGGTCGTATTCCATGCCGGGAAGCGCCCTGAAGTGGAAATACCGCGGGGATTCGCTCTGCTCATAGGACATCGCGACGTTGATGGAACCGACCTCCCAGCCGCTGGTGGGCGTGGCGTCGGACGCCGTGATGGCGTATTCGAAGCCGTCGCTGCAGTCGCTGGCGGCCGTCAGCGTGATCGAGCCCGTCAGCCTGTTCGTGCCGGACTTTTCGTCCTCGGTCGTGAATTCCACGCGGAAATCGCTGTTGTCGCCTTCGTACTGGACGGCCTGGACGCCGGTCACGTCGCCGCCTTCCGTATCGAGGCCGAAGTGCTTGTCGAGTTCGAGCGGAATGTTGGACCCCGTGGCCGAGTTGCCCGCGGAGTCGCGTACGTTGGGCGTTATGGTATTGCCGCCCTTTACAAACGAATCGAAGACGACGCTCTGGACGCGGAGCTCGCTGCCGGTGCCGGGCATGAGGGACATACCCTGCCGGATCGTGACCGTATCGGTCGTGAGACACGAGACCTTGCCCTTGGAGGAGCCGAGGCCGTACTGGTCGCCGACCACTTTCTTGTCCACGTCGCCGTTCTTCTTCGCGTAGAGGACGACCTGATCGCCGTTTGTATCCAGCAGGTTCGTTCTGACCTCCGCGCACAGCTTCGAGGGGCCGTCGGTGTAGACGACTTCGCTCATGTAGATCGCCAGATTGAACGTATCGCCTTCGCCCAGGAACAGGTCGCTGGCGTCTTCGTAGTTCTGCGTGTTGGGATCCGTGCCCAGTTTATCAAGGGCCGTCTTGACGTCGGTATTCTTCGTATCGGCATTGATGACGGCGTCCACGACCTGGGGATTGGCGAGGTCGATGTAGCACTCGATGGAAGGCATCGAGTTGGAGAGCGCGTTGCCCGCCATGTCCGTAACGTAGCTCGTCGTACGGGTGTAGCCGGTGGCGCCTACGCCGCTGGGGGCTGTCGCGTTGAATTCAGTGATCTGCATCGAACCGTTCTTCATCCGGCCCTTGATCGTCTTCAGGACGATGTCCGCGCTGTCGTGAATGAGCGGGCTGCCGTCGGAAGGCGCGACCTTCAGGTTGAGGCTCGTGAGCGTGCAGAGCTTCGTGGTCGGATCGACGTCGCTGTTCGTGACGACGTGCTCGAATGTCATCACGTGCGAGTGATCCGCATAGTGATGGCTGTTGGTATTATAGTTCGTCTGCCAGTCCGTATAGCTGTTCGACAGGCTGGCCATCCGTGCGTACAGCGGGTTCATCGAGTTCTCGACGTTCAGGCCGATCCAGACGTTGCGCTTGCCGGACGGATCGTTGTCCGCCAGCCGGATGGGCTCGGTGCAGGTGAGCTCGATGGTGATGGTCTCGCCGGGCGCAAAGTCTGTGGCCGGAACGCCCTCCTTCAGCACGCGCACGGACTCGATCATCGGGGACGTGCCGTCCTTGAAGCTGACGACCGGGCCGGAGGCGCTGCCGCCGCACTTGCAGGTCTTGCTGCCGCTGTCGTAGTAGGTGTCCAGATTCTGGAACTTGATGTACAGCGTGTTGTACCATTTGCAGCCCTGCGGACGGGTGCTGTTGATGTAGCCGTACAGGCAGTTATCGCCGTTGATGATCTCGTCGATCCCGTAGAACGCCGCGTTGCCGAAGCGGGTGGAAGCCGCTTTCAGGCTCGGGTACTGGACCTTGATCGTCTTGAGGCGCGTAAACGGCTCGCCGGTGGCGTCGTAGTTTCCCAGGAACAAGCCTGCGGCCATCTGGCTGGTAACTTGCTGTTCGTACCAGCCCGCGAACCCCCACGAGTGCGTGTGGGTGTTGTTGTTCAGCGTGATGGCGAAGCCCATCTGCAGCTGCTCGTACTGGTCCCACAGGTAGGCGATATCCGTCTTATAGAACAGATCCCACTTGTAGAGCGAGTCGCGCTCGATCGTGTCGTTGTAGTCCAGAACTTCGCTCATGCCGGCGATGTTATGGAAGCCGTAGCCCTGGACTGCGTTGTAGTTTGACCCGCTCATCACGTTCTTGAAATACGTTTCGTTCGCACCCGTGTAGTAGTTGAACAAAGCGTACTCCGGCACGACGTCGCCTAATTCATAGACGATGGAATCGTCAGCCCACGCCCGCTGCGAGACCTTCGGCACGAGGCCGACGACCAGGCAGACGGCCAGGACCGCTGCTAAGAGGCGTTTGTACGACATTTTTTCCCTCTCTTTCTATGACTGCTGTTTATGTGATGTCCGGAGCATGTCCCTTGCTGGCGCTCCTTCACTTTTTGCCGTTTTTCCACCGGATGCACAGCACCGTGATGATGGCGCCGGCCATGAAGGCCAGCACGGCCGCCAGGATGTAGCCTCCGGCGTTGCCGTAGGTCAGCGTTGACCCGGCATACTCCAGAGGCAGGAAACCGCCTCCGGTCCGGCTGCTCCCGGCGATGGATGCTGTAAGAAGCAGCGCCAGCGCGATACAGCTCACGGCTGTCCGCAGCAGGATGATCTTGTCTTTTCTTTGCGACATCTGGGACGCCCTCGCGTGCATCTCCCGGATCCGCTCTTCGCTTGTCCTCATGCAGCATACCTCCTTTCGCAGAAAATCTCTTATCTATATAGTGCCCGAATTCCGCGTTTTTCCTAAGCAAATCATCAAAAATTTTTTACGGCTGAACTCGACTGTAAAGACCGCGCGCAGGACAGACGGAATCAAAAGGCCCCGCGGAAAGCCTTGAAAAAGAACTTCCGCGGGGCCCTTCAGCCGTGCGCGTTTTAGTTCAGTTTTGTCCAGATTTCGCTGCCGTCCTCGCTCTTTTCATGTTCGTGGGCGTTCAGCGCCTCCTGAATGTCGAGATAATACCAGGCGTTCGGATCTGCGTTGTCGGAGATCGTGGACATGCCTTCCAGCATGCCCTCCGCGTCCTGCAGGCGTCTGCCGAGGAAGCGGTTCAGGATCGCGACGCATTCTGCGCGGGTCAGGCCCTTGTCCGGCCGGAAGGTTCCGTCCGGATAGCCGCCGACCCAGCTGTTCAACTCTGCCGTAACGATGGCCTTGTACGCCCAGTGACCCGCCACGTCGCTGAAGGTCGATTCACCTTCCAGCAGGCCGGTGAAGGAGGCTACGATGCTCACCAGCTGGCTGCGGGTAAGCGTCTCGTTCGGGCGGAACGTGCCGTCCGGGAAGCCTGTCAGCACGCCCGCGTTGGCAAGAGTGGAGACTGCGTCGTTGTACCAGTCGTCCGAAGACA
>JAIKZT010000085.1 GCA_024682015.1 Clostridia bacterium | reverse complement strand
ACGAATTCCTGCAACGTCGCCATGGTCCAGCTCGTGCAGCGCATCGGCCACGACCGCTTCTTCGCGGGTCTCGACGCGTTCGGCATTACGGAGCGCACGGGCGTGGACTATCCGGGCGAGGGCAGCAACATCCTGCAGAACGAAGGCGCAGGCCCCGTAGAACTCGCCACCATGGCTTACGGCCAGGGCATCGCGGTCACGCCGGTCAGCCTCGTGACGGCCGTCAGTTCCATCGCCAACGACGGCTACGTGATGCAGCCCCATTTCGTGAAGGCGCTGTACGACGCCGACGGAAACGAAGTGATGGCCATCGCGCCCCAGGTGAAGAGCCAGAGCATGTCCGAGCAGACCGCGCGCGACATGCTGGGCATCATGGAAGACTACATCATCAACGGCAGCGGCGGGCGCATGCGCATCGCGGGCTACCGCACCGGCGGCAAGACCGGTACGGCGAACAAGCCCGAAGGCGGCGGCTATTCGGACATCGACGTGTACGGCTCGTTCATCGGCGTCGCGCCGATCGAGGATCCGAAGTTCGTCATCCTCGTCATCTGCGACTCCCCGCGCGGCACCATCTACGGTTCCACGACGGCGGCGCCCTGCGCGGTGGCCATCGAGGAACGCGTGCTGCAGTACATGGGCATCACGCCGAACTATACCGAAGAAGAACTCAAGAAGATGAACCGCTCCAAGGTGACGGTCCCCGACGTCGTCGGCTACGACGCGGAGACGGCCATGGGCTGGCTGTCGTCGGTCGGCCTGGATTCCACCGTGACCCCGGGGATCGAGACGACGGCAACGCTGCGGATCATCGACCAGTTCCCGAAGGCGGGCGAGGAAGTCTCGCGCGGCCATCTCGTAACGCTTTATTACGAGGTGGAAGGGTCACCCATAGAGGAACCGGAATACGCGCCGGAAGGCGAGGCGCGCGAAGGAGGCACCTGATGCGCAAAACGAGTGCGGCCTATCTGGCTGAAGCGGCCGGCGCGAAGCTGCTGGGAAAGCAGGACGCGCAGGTCTTAAACGTTAAGATCGACTCCCGGGAAGCAGGCTCCGGGGACATGTTCGTGTGTGTCGTGGGCGAGATCCACGACGGGCACCGCTTCGCGCAGGGCGCTTACGATGGCGGCTGCCGCGTTTTTCTGATGTCCGATCCCGCGGCCGCACGGGCCATGCTGGAGAAGGACGATGCCTGCGTGATCCTGACAGAGGACACGAACGAAGCGTTCCGGGACATGGCGAAAGCGTACCTGGCGCAGTTTTCCGTGCGGAAGATGGCCATTACGGGCAGCGTGGGCAAGACATCCACGCGCACGTTTACGGACGCCGTGCTGGCGGAAAAGTACGCCGTCGTAAGCTCCCAGAAGAATCTGAACACCCACCTGGGCCTGTGCCTGACCTGCTTTTTGGCCGACGAGACCACGGAAGTGATGGTCTTTGAGATGGGCATGGACCGCTCGGGCGAGATCGCCGAATACGTGGACTGGGTACGGCCGGAGATGGCCGTGATCACGAACGTCGGCATTACGCACCTGGAAAAATTGGGCACGCGCGATGCCATCGCGGACGCCAAATTCGAGATAACGAAGCATTTCGGGGCGGATAACCTGCTGATCTGCAACGCGGACAGCGATTATCTGAACGAAGAGGAGATACGCAAGAGGACGGGCGGACGGCCGTTCCGCCTGTACTTCGCGGGGACGAAGCCGGACGCGGATCTGCAGCTGCTGGATGTGAAAAGCGTCGGCGAGGGCATCCGCTTTACGCTTCGCGCCGGCGATGAGGAGCAGGAGGTTTACCTGCCTCTGCTGGGGACTCACAACGCGATGAACGCGGCGCTGGCCGCGGCGGCGGGCCTGCAGTACGGCGTGGATCTGAAGGCGGCCGCGGCAGGGCTTGCCAAGGTAAAGCCCAACTACCGCCGCCTGGACGCGCGGATGCTGTCGGGGATCCTTCTGATCGATGACACGTACAATGCCAGCCCGGACTCCATGCTGGCGGCGCTGGACGTGCTCGACGACCTGCAGGCGAAGCGGCGTATCGCGGTCCTGGCGGACATGCTCGAACTCGGGGATGCCGAGGAAGAGGGGCACCGGCGCGTCGGACGGCGGCTTGCCGCATCTCGCGTCGACGTGCTGTACGCCATCGGCCCGCGGGCGAAGATGTACGCGGAAGAGCTGGCTGGGCGAAGCGTTCCGGCCGTGCGCTGCGCGGAAAAGCTCGAAGAGCTGGAAGACGCCATCTTTTCGGAATTGCGGGAAGGGGACGCCTGCCTGATCAAGGGGAGCAACATAACGGGGGTTGCAGAGATGGCGGAGCGTTTGCGCGAAAAGCTGGGGGAGAACAGGTTGGAACGATAATCTATGTGGTTTGCGATCGCTTTCGCGGCGGCCTTCGCGCTGTCCGCGGTACTGACAAAATTGGAGATCCCTCTCCTGAGGCGCCTGAAGACAGGCCAGAACATCCGCGAGGAAGGGCCCGAGGCGCATAAATCCAAGGCCGGCACGCCCTCCATGGGCGGCATCGCCATCATCGCGGCGGCCTGCATCGTGGGGCTCGTCCTGATGCGCAGCAAGGACATGGCCGTCTGCTGTCTGTCCGCCATATGCTTTGGCGGAGTAGGCTTTTTCGACGATTATCTGAAGGTCGTGAAGCACCAGAACGAAGGTCTCAATCCGAAGCAGAAGATGGGCCTGCTGCTCGTGTTCTCCGCGGCGCTCGCGGCTTACGGGGCAGCGAAGGGCTCTGTCTGCATCCTGCCGTTCGTCAAGACGGCCATCCCGGGGCACGTCTGGGCGATCCTGTACATCCCGTTCGCGATTTTCGCCTGCGTCGCCATGACGAACGCGGTGAACCTCACAGACGGCCTGGACGGCCTGGCTTCCAGCGTGACGGCGCTCACGGCCGCGTGCATGGGCTTTCTGGGTCTGGGATCCGCGGGCCTGTTCGGATTTGCGCTCTCC
>JAIKZT010000053.1 GCA_024682015.1 Clostridia bacterium | reverse complement strand
CCGGAAGCGGTGGAGGAGATCGCGTCCATGGCCTTCATGGTCAACGAACAGACCGAGAACATCGGCGCACGGCGGCTGCACACCATCATGGAGAAGCTGCTCGAGGACATTTCGTTCGGTCTGCCGGATGAGAGCCAGAAGACGATCTCCATCACGGCGGAGTATGTGCGCGAGAAGTTCGAGGAGCAGATCCACGAGGACGACATAGACAGATTCATACTGTAATTCTGCCTGCGGGGTCCTGTCCGCAACCATCCTCATGTCCTGCGATGCTCGCCGCGGTCGAGGGCGCCGCGGACTGCGCTTCTCAGCATGAGCCTCTTTGCGGCCACCCCTTCGGCTTTATTATAAATGCCTGCGGGGTCCTGTCCGCAACCATCCTCATGGGTTTGTTCTCCCATGGCAGTAAGTTAACATAAGATTTTGTTTTGTCGATTATGATACGCATTCAGGACGACGGCACCGTCGTGGAAAGAGAAGAATACAGAGCCATCCTCGTCGGGCTATCGCTGGGCGAGGATATTTCCTATTCCATGAAGGAACTGGAAGGGCTGGCGGAGGCCGCGGGCATTGAGGTGCTGGGCATAATGGTCCAGAACGCGGAAAAGGCGAACGCGGCCACGCTGATCGGAAAGGGCAAGCTGGAAGAGCTCGCCGAGCTGAGACGGAACATGGAGGCGGACCTGATCGTGTTCAACGACGAGCTGTCGGGCATGCAGCTGCGCAACATCGAGGATGCGTGCGATTGCCGGGTCATCGACCGGACGATCCTCATCCTCGACATCTTCGCGGACAGAGCCAGTTCCATGGAAGGCAAGCTTCAGGTGGAGATGGCACAGCTGCAGTATCGCATGCCGCGATTGCTGGGTTTCGGCAAGTCTCTGTCGCGCCTCGGCGGCGGCATCGGAACGAGAGGCCCGGGCGAAAAGAAGCTGGAGACGGACCGGCGCCACATCCAGGCGCGCTGCGACGAGATCCGCCGGGAGATCGCGCGGGTCAAACAGGTGCGCGCCGTGCAGCGCTCCCGCCGGGAAAAGTCGGAGCTGCCCATTGCGGCGCTCGTGGGCTACACGAACGCGGGCAAATCGTCCATCATGAACCGCCTTTTGAGCCTTTCCGGCAAGGAAGAGAAGCAGGTCTTCGAGAAGGACATGCTGTTTGCGACGCTCGATACCGCCCAGCGGCTCGTGTCGCTCGATGACCGGTGCAGTTTTCTGCTCATCGATACCGTCGGGTTCGTCAGCCGGCTGCCGCACGCGCTCGTGGACGCGTTCAAGGCGACACTGGAGGAACTCACGTACGCGGATCTGCTCATCCACGTCGTGGACGCGGGGTTCGAGGGTCACGATTTCCAGACGGAGGTCACGCGGAAGGTCATTCGCGAGCTCGGCGCGGACGGAAAGCCCGTCATTACCGTCTACAACAAGGCGGATCTGCTGACGGAGGAGCAGCGCCAGGACCTGCTGCTGTCCGGCGGTAAGGACAGCCTGCTCATCTCGACGAAGACCGGGGAAGGGTACGACGCCTTTCTGCAGAAGATCCGGGACGGCCTGTTCGCGGGTTTGCGGGAAGTGGAGCTGCTCATCCCCTACAGCAAGGGCGCCGTGGCCAGCGCCATCCAAGAGAAGCAGACGCCGCTGTCCGTGCGCTACGAAGAGGAGGGCACACGCCTTCGCGTGATGCTCGGCGAGGCGGACCGCAGCCGCTACCAGGAGTTTATCGTCCGATGATACGCTATACGACCGTTGCCAAGGAGGCCAGCGCGGAACAGGTCATCGACCGCTCCCGCTTCATCGCTCACATCGCGCACGTCTGTTCGAAGGAGGAGGCGGACACCTTCATCGCTTCCGTGCGGGCGCGCTACAGGGACGCCACCCACAACGTCCCCTCTTTTATCGTGGGAGAAAAGAGCGAACTGAAGTGGACGTCCGACGACGGCGAGCCCCAGGGCACGTCCGGCCCGCCGATGCTGCAGATGCTGGAAAGGGAAGGACTGACGAACGTCGTCTGCGTCGTGACCCGCTATTTCGGCGGCATCAAGCTCGGCACGGGCGGCCTCGTGCGGGCGTACACGTCGTCCGCGAAGCTGGCGCTCGAAGCGGCCGGCACGCATCAGGTGAAGGACGTCGCGTCTTTCCGCGTTACCCTGCCTTACACGCTCCTGGGCAAGGTCCAGAATCTCGAAAAGGACTCTCCGTTCACGATCGAAGGCACCGAATATACGGATTCCGTCTGCCTGCTCCTTTCCATGGATATGGAAGACGAAGAGAAGGTAAAGGCGCTGATGATGGAACTTTCTGCGGGAAAGGCGATCATCGGGGACGTGGAGCATAAGGTGCTGTAGATATATGCAGCCCGAGGGGTGGCGGCAAGGAGGCTGTCAAAAACTTTTCGATAACTTTTGAAAATAGTTGTTGACAGATAGGGGTTCCATCTGTATAATTCTATAGTGTGCCGAGCAAAAAAGCGAAGCACTGGGCGGGCGTATAGCTCAGCTGGGAGAGCATCTGCCTTACAAGCAGAGGGTCGTAGGTTCGAGCCCTGCTACGCCCACCATCCCACACACGGCCCGGTAGTTCAGTTGGTTAGAATGCCAGCCTGTCACGCTGGAGGTCACCGGTTCGAGCCCGGTTCGGGTCGCCAACTGCGAGAAGATAGTGGCGTAAGCCACTATCTTCTTCCAACAAAACTGAATAGCGTTTTGCTGGCGTGGCTCAATGGCAGAGCAGCTGATTTGTAATCAGCAGGTTGTTGGTTCGACTCCGATCGCCAGCTCCAACCAATGTGGAGGGATTCCCGAGTGGCCAAAGGGAGCGGACTGTAAATCCGTTAGCTTAGCTTTCGATGGTTCAAATCCATCTCCCTCCACCATTTTTATGCGGAAGTGGCTCAGGGGTAGAGCATCGCCTTGCCAAGGCGAGGGTCGCGAGTTCGAATCTCGTCTTCCGCTCCAACCTTGCGGATGTAGTTCAATGGTAGAACTTCAGCCTTCCAAGCTGATAGCGTGAGTTCGATTCTCATCATCCGCTCCATATAAAGGCCGGCGAAAACGCAGCCGGCGTATCGTGGGCTCATAGCTCAGTTGGATAGAGCAACGGTCTTCTAAACCGTGTGTCGGAGGTTCGAATCCCCCTGGGCTCACCAATCAACAGTGGGGTATAGCCAAGCGGTAAGGCAACGGACTTTGACTCCGTCATGCGTAGGTTCAAATCCTGCTACCCCAGCCATGTGACCCATTAGCTCAGGTGGCAGAGCACTTGACTTTTAATCAAGGTGTCCCGAGTTCGAGTCTCGGATGGGTCACCAAATGCTGAACCTACTTGCGGAGAGATGTCCGAGCGGTTTAAGGAACTGGTCTTGAAAACCAGCGACTCCGAAAGGGGCCGTGGGTTCGAATCCCACTCTCTCCGCCAAAGCCTTTCCGCATACCACCGCCATAATATGCATCAGCACGGAGAAGTACTCAAGTGGCTGAAGAGGACGGTTTGCTAAACCGTTAGGGTTCGTTTAGGGCCGCATGGGTTCAAATCCCATCTTCTCCGCCATATCTTTTATGGCAGCACACCTGGAGGGAAAACACAGGGGTATAGCTCAGTTGGTAGAGCAGCGGTCTCCAAAACCGCGTGCCGAGGGTTCAAGTCCTTCTGCCCCTGCCAATCTCTTTCGGGGTGTAGCGCAGTTTGGTAGCGCATCTGCTTTGGGAGCAGAGGGCCGCAGGTTCAAATCCTGTCACCCCGACCATAGACTTTCGGGCCCTTAGCTCAATCGGTTAGAGCATCCGGCTCATAACAGGCAGGTTCTGGGTTCAAGTCCCGGAGGGCCCACCACAACCGCATATGCCCAGGTAGCTCAGTCGGTAGAGCAGTAGACTGAAAATTTACGTGTGGCTGGTTCGATTCCGGCCCTGGGCACCACGAGAAAGGATCGCAAAGGCGGTCCTTTTCTTTTGCTGCGGTGGACCTGCCGCAGCGCCTGAGCGCGCGTCCGAAACTTATTACGCTCGAAAAACGGGTCCGCAGACGATCTCTTCAGAGTCTGTCCCGCTTGCCTGCCCTGCGGCACATGATCAGAGGAGGAAGCCGCAGGGAGCGCAAGCGTTCCGCACCTTCAGAGATCTGGCGGGCCGGCGTTTTTCTTCGCGTGAAGTTTCGGCGCAGCTTCGCGAACTCGGCCGGTTTCGTCTTTGCGAAACGCGTCCTCAGACACTGCTACGCCGCAGCGCCTGAGCGCGCGTCCGAAACTTATTACGCTCGAAAAACGGGTCCGCAGACGATCTCTTCAGAGTTTGTCGCGCCTGCCCGTCCTGCGGCATATGATCAGCGCATGAAACCGCAGGAAGCGCATGCGTTCCGCACCTTCAGAGATCTGGCGGAGCAGCGTTTTTCCTCGCGTGAAGTTTCGGCGCAGCTCCGCGAACTCGGCCGGTTTCGTCTTGGCGAAACACGGTCTCAGACACCGCTCCGCCGCAGCGCCTGAGCGCGCGTCCGAAACTTATTACGCTCGAAAAACGGGTCCGCAGACGATCTCTTCAGAGTTTGTCACGCCTGCCCGCCCTGCGGCATATTATAAGAGAGCTGCGCATGCCTTTCCCTCTGAAGTACGGTCGCTTATCGATCATGTTGAAAAATATTTTATATAAATGTAAAAATAAGTATTGACATCCAGGGAAACGTAGTGTAATATTATGCCAGAGTTAACAAATCCCTCATAACTCGTTCCCTTTCAAGAGAGCCCGACCCGTTTTGTTGCTTTTGGGGTCGGGCTTTTTACGCGGCGCGGCCCCATCTCATCGATGGTATAATGGACTTAAAGAATTCTTAAGGACTTGACCCGTTTTTTCTTAAACGCCATGCGGGTATCATAATCTTTGAAAGGGGTACTTATGTATAGCATACTCATCTGCGACGACGACAGGGACATCGTCAACGCGCTGAAGATCTACCTGACGGATCCGAACTACCGGCTGCTGGAAGCCTTCGATGGCCTGCAGGCGCTGGAAGTACTGGAAAGGGAAGAGGTCCATCTCGTGCTCATGGACATCATGATGCCGAAGATGGATGGGATCACCGCCATGGTGAAGCTGCGCGAAAAGAGCAACGTGCCCGTCATCCTGATCACGGCCAAGGGGGAGGATTCCGACAAGATCCTCGGCCTGAACGTCGGCGCGGACGATTACATCACAAAGCCGTTCAATCCCGCGGAGGTGACGGCGCGCGTGCGTTCCGCGCTGCGGCGCTACATGCAGCTGGGAGGCGGGTCAGAGCGTCCGAAGGCACTGAAGATCGGCGGCCTGGAACTGGACGACGAAACCAAACAGGTCTTTCTGGAC
>JAIKZT010000044.1 GCA_024682015.1 Clostridia bacterium | reverse complement strand
TCCGGCAAGTGCCGCGACGACAGTGTTTAGAGAGGGCTGGCTGGTGAGCGAGGACATGCTGGATATCGCAAGGTCTGCGATGTCCACGCCCGCCTCGGCCGCCATCAGCACGGTGGCAACCTGGTTTCCGCTTGTGTCGTGCGTGTGGAGCTCGACGGGGATGCTGAGCTCGTTCTTGAGCGCGCTGACGAGCTTTTTGGCAGCGTAGGGCTTGAGAAGCCCGGCCATGTCCTTTATGGCAAGTATGTGGGCGCCGCGGCGTTCAAGCTCTTTGGCAAGGTTGACATAATATTTGAGAGAATACTTGTCGCGCCTGTCGTCGAGAACGTCGCCGGTGTAGCATATGGTCGCCTCAACGAGCTTGCCGGTCTTGAGAGCCTCGTCCATCGCGATCTCCATGCCGGGGACCCAGTTGAGCGAGTCGAAAACGCGGATCACGTCAATGCCAGAGGCGGCGACCTCGCGCACAAAGTCGCGGATAAAGTTATCGGGATAATTGGCGTATCCGACGGCGTTGGAGCCGCGCAGCAGCATCTGGAACAGGATGTTGGGCATCGCCTCGCGCAGAAGCCTCAGCCTTTCCCACGGATCCTCGCGCAGATAGCGGAACGCAACGTCGAACGTGGCGCCGCCCCACATCTCCATGGAGAACAGGCCCGCCTCGGCGCGTGCTGTCTTTGGGGCTATAGCGAGAAGATCGCGGGTGCGCACCCTCGTCGCCAGAAGCGACTGGTGAGCGTCGCGGAACGTGGTGTCGGTTATCAGCAGCTTCTTCTGGTCGAGGACCCACTTCTTGACGGCCTCCGGGCCGGAAGCGTCCAGAATCTGCTTCAGCCCGTCGGGCACGGGGCCGGACACGTAGGGGATAACGGGGCGTTCAAGCTTTGGAGCGTCGTCCGACCGCTCGTTCACTATGATCTCGCCTATGCGTCTCAAAAGCTTCGTAGCTCTGTCGCCCTCTTCTTTGAACACGAACAGGGAAGGGGTGGAATCGATGAACTGCGTGGTGCACAGGCCTTCGTTGAACGTCTCGTTTTTAAGTATGTTGGTGAGGAACGGAACGTTCGTCTTGACGCCGCGGATGCGCACCTCCTGAACGGAGCGGAGCGCTTTTCTCGCTGCGCCGCGGAACGTGGAATCGTGCGTTGTTATTTTGACGAGCAGACTGTCGTAATACGGACTTATCTCCGCACCTGTGAAGGCGTTGCCCGCGTCGAGTCTTACGCCGGCGCCGCCGCCTGACCGGTACAAGGTTACCTTGCCGGTGTCCGGGGCAAAATTGTTTGCGGGATCCTCCGTGGTCACACGGCACTGTATCGCGCAGCCCCGGCATGTTATGTCCTCCTGCTTTCCGACGCCGATGAGATCGCTGTCCAGCGATTCGCCGTCGGCGATAAGGATCTGGGCGCGCACTATGTCGACGCCGGTGACTTCCTCCGTGACCGTGTGCTCCACCTGGATGCGGGGGTTCATCTCAATGAAATAGTGGTTTCCGTGCCTGTCGACAAGAAACTCGACCGTACCCGCAGAGACGTATCCGACGTGACGCGCGATCTTGAGCGCGTCCTCGTGGAGCCTGGAGCGCAGGGCCTCCGGCAGGGAAAACGCGGGCGTGTATTCGACGACCTTCTGGTAGCGGCGCTGGAGAGAGCAGTCGCGTTCATACAGATGAACGTAGTTTCCGTATTTGTCGGCGAGGATCTGGACCTCGATATGCTTCGGATCCTCCAGATACTTTTCCATGAAGATGCTGCTGCTGCCGAACGCCTTGACGGATTCGCTTGTGACCATGTCGAGAGCGCCGGACATCTCGTCGGGAGAATCGACCCTGCGCATCCCGCGTCCGCCGCCGCCTGCGGCGGCCTTGAGGATCACGGGGTACCCGTAGCTGTCGGCGCGGGCGAGCGCGTCCTCAACGCCGCGAAGGGGCTCGGTGCTCCCCGGAATGGTGGGAACGCCGCATTCGAGCGCTATTTCCTTCGCGTTGAGCTTGTCGCCCATCTTTTCGAGTATATCCGAGGTGGGACCGATGAAGGTGATCCCGTTCTCTTCGCAGGCGCGTGCAAAATCGGCGTTCTCAGAAAGGAAGCCGTATCCCGGATGTATGGCGTCCGCGCCCTTCTGCTTTGCGAGATTTATTATGGCGTCTATGTCAAGATACGCGCCGAGGGGGCTCTTCGCGTCGATCTGATACGCCTCATCCGCCTTAGTTCGAAAGAGATTGAATATGTCCTCTTTGGAGTAAATGGCGATAGTTCGCAGTCCGAGATCGTAACAGGCTCGGAACACGCGGATGGCGATCTCGCCGCGGTTCGCGACCAGGACCCGCTTTATGTGCTTTTCCATGACGTCACTTCCTTGCATTTTGAAATAATATCCGATACTGAATAATAATTTATTATATTACATTATATTGCCGGGCGCAACTGATAAAATATTCAAAAAACCCGGCCGCGGAGGAGCGGTATTACAGCGAATGATAATAAAACGCGGGCGGCTGCCGGCTGCCCGGTCATCCGAAGTATTTTGAAACGAAGTCGACGCGGTCTACGGAAAACTCGCGGCCGTTCAGATAGTTGAGGGCGCCGGCGTCCGATTCGAAGGAAAAGACCAGCTTGTAGGAGCATAGAAGCTGGGACGTCTCACCATATCGGTCGTTCCTCTTTTTCGTACCGTATTTCCCGTCGCCGAGCAGGGGAAAGCCCGCGTCGGCGAGCTGGGCGCGTATCTGATGGGTCCTTCCCGTGTGAAGACGGCACTCCAGAAGGGACAGGCCATCCTTTGACCTCAAAACGGTGTATTCCGTGACGGCGGTCCTGGCGCCGGGCTCGGGCTGCTTTCTAACATAGACCCGGTTTTGCTTCGCGTCCTTGAAAAGGTATCCTTCAAGCATTCCGTGTTTTTTCCCGGGTACGCCGTGGACTACCGTGAGGTAGTACTTGTCTATCTCACGTGACCTTATCTTTTCGTTGATTATCCGCATCGCCTCCGCGTTCTTGGCGGCGATGACTATGCCGGAGGTGTTCCTGTCGATCCTGTTGCACAGGGCGGGGGCAAATGCGTTTTCCTCCCGCGGACGCCACTGCCTTTTTGCGTACAGATACGCCTGGATGTGAGAAATGAGGGTGTTGTACGACCATTTGCCGTCCGGGTGGCACAGCATCCCGGAGGGCTTGTTGACCAGCATAATGTTGTCGTCTTCATACACTATGTCGAGGACAGGGTCGGTTATCATCAGATAGGCGTTTTCCTCGGAGGGCACTTCGAAGAATTCGTCGTTCACATACATCTGCACAGAGTCGCCCAGTTCAAGTTTGCAGTCCCGCTTCGCGCCTTTGCCGTTGACCTTTATGCGTTTTATCCGTATGTACTTCTGCGCGAGGGACGCGGGGAGCAGGGGCACTGTCTTGCCGACGAATCTGTCGAGGCGCTGCCCGGCGTCATTTTTGCCGATCATAAACTCTTTCATCCGTATCCCTCTTTTCGGATAATAACGCCCGGGAACGCGCCCCGGCTGATGATAAGTATACCACACAAAAAAAGATTGACAATA
>JAIKZT010000299.1 GCA_024682015.1 Clostridia bacterium | reverse complement strand
TCAACCGAAAAGAGAGAACATGATAGACGGTTTTGGACGCACAATCGAATACATGCGCGTATCGGTCACGGATCGGTGCAATCTGCGCTGCATCCACTGCATGCCGGAAGGGTTTGCGGATCTGCGGGCTCATGCGGACATCCTGCGCTACGAGGAGATCGCTGTCATTGCGCGAGAGGCGGCAGCCCTCGGCATCCGCAAGATACGCCTGACCGGCGGCGAACCCCTGGTCCGTCCCCAGCTGCATCGGCTTGTGAACCTGCTGAAAGACATCCCCGGCATCGAGCAGGTCGTGCTCACGACAAACGGGATCCTGCTGAAGGAGCAGCTGCCAGACCTGCTCGCCGCGGGGCTGGACGGGGTCAACCTCAGCCTGAACGCCCTGGACCGCGAGAGTTACCGCGCCTTCACGGGGGTCGATGCGTTTGATGAGGCCATGGAAGGCCTGCGCGCTGCGCTGGACGCGCTGCTGTCCGTGAAGATCAACTGCGTGCCTACGAAGGGCAGGGAGGATCAGATCCTGAAGATCGCGGCGCTGGCCCGGGACACGCGCGCCGCTGTGCGCTTCATCGAGCTCATGCCCATCGGGCAGGGTAAGGCTTTGGAAGGACTGCCCATGGACGAACTGCGTGCGCTGTTGGAGAGAACGTTTGGATCGCCCCTTCGACAGGCTCAGGGAGCGCCGGTCGAGCAGGTGCAGAGTGCCCCGGGTGAGCAGGCGCAAAAGGCGTCGGACGGACAGGCTCAGGGCCCCGCATCCTATGTGCGCTTTCCTGGCTTTGCATCCGACATCGGCTTTATTGCGGCTGTTTCGCACCGCTTCTGCGAGGACTGCAATCGCATCCGCCTCACGGCGGACGGCAGGCTGAAGAGCTGTCTGGCTTTCCCTGCGGGTGAGGACGTGCGGGCCGTTTTGCGCAGCGGCGGATCTTCGGCGGACATCCGCGCCTGCTTAGCCCGCTGCATCCAAAACAAGCCGCAGCGCCACCGCTTCGGGCTTGAGGAGACCGAGGAAAGCCGCCTGATGTCCCAGATCGGCGGTTAGCCAGGGTACCATCCCCTGCGTCGTTTCAGCGGCAGTTCTCCTTGCGGGGTGGGTCACATCAATATGTGACCCATGCAGCCGACAGTCGAGATGGGTCACACATAGGGCCTTGATCATGCGACCCATTCATAAAAGCGCGGCAGGGGGACACACATCGATGTGACCCATCGTGCGGATTATCAGTTCGGGTCACATCGGCTGGTGCTTAGCGCAAGGGACCCGTCTGGGCGTCGTTTAAAATTATTTAAAATATTGTATTTAAAGGAGTTCGTATGGGTATCGTAAAAGCCGTCTGCATCAGCGAGGTGCGCGGCACGAAAAAACATAGCGTGAAAGAGATCAGATTCGTCCCGAACTGGGGCATCGAAGGCGACGCCCATGCGGGAAACTGGCACCGGGCCGTCAGCTTGCTGAGTTTTGAGAAGTTTGAGGCAGCGCGGCAGCGCTTTGCCGAAGCGGGTTTTCCGGCACTGCAGCCCGGCGATTTCGCCGAAAACATCCTGGTGGAGGGCATTGATTTCGCGAAGCTCCCCGTCGGCATCCGCTTCCGCTGCGGCAGCGCGGTCCTGCGCATGACCCAGATCGGCAAGGAATGCCACGCGGACTGCGAGATCCGCAGGCTCACCGGCGACTGCATCATGCCCCGGGAGGGCGTGTTCGCGGTAGTCGAAGAGGGCGGAACGATCCGCGCAGGAGACGCCTTCGGCATTCTGCCGACTGTAGCCGTCATCACCGTGTCCGACTCGGGCGCCGCGGGGATGCGCGAGGACAAGGCCGGCCCCGAGGTCGTGCGCATGATGGAGCAGATCGGCTACATAGTGGGTGAAACGCATATCGTGTCCGACGACCGGGAGAATCTGGCGAACCTGATGGCGCAGATCGTGGATGAAAACCGCGCGCAGCTCATCCTTACGACGGGCGGAACGGGTTTTTCGCCGCGGGACAATGCGCCGGAAGCGACGATGGACATCGTCGAGCGGCCGGTACCAGGCATTCCGGAAGCCATGCGGGCGTATTCCATGCGGATCACGCCGCGGGGCATGCTGAGCCGTTCGGCAGCCGGCATCCGCAGGCGGACGCTCATCATCAATCTGCCCGGAAGCCCCAAGGCCGCCCGGGAGAATCTGGAGGCGGTCATCCCGGCGCTGAACCACGGCATCGAGATCCTGGTCGGCGCGGCGACGAACTGCGCGGCAGCGGAATAGCGGATCTGCAGAACATGGCCTGGCTCACCGCGATCTTGCCGGCCGGCCTGTAGTATTTGAGGGATGGAGGGAAATATGAAAAAGTACCTGGTAATGCTCCTTGCGGCGGCTCTGATCCTGGCGCTCGGCGCCTGCAGGCCGCAGATCATGGATGGAGACGGCATGGTCAACGAGGCCGAACCCTGCACGCTGCACGTCTTCGCAGCGGCTTCGCTGACGGAAACGCTCACCGCGCTGCAGGAGGTCTGGAATCATCTGTACGAGCCGGACATCGAACTCGTCTTCACATTCGACTCCTCCGGCACGCTGAAGACGCAGATCGAGGAGGGCGCCGTCTGCGATATCTTCATTTCGGCGGCTCAGAAGCAGATGAACCAGCTGGACGAACTGGGCCTGATCGACGCGGTCAGCCGCGTGGATCTGCTCGAAAACAGGTGCGCCCTCGTCGTGCCGGC
>JAIKZT010000279.1 GCA_024682015.1 Clostridia bacterium | reverse complement strand
ACTCAATGACCTTCGCCTGGTGGACGCCGGGCTTGCCGAGGCCGCGCATGCCCAGCAGCATGACCTCCAGACGCGCCGGCTCGGAGGAATAGGGCCCGCGGATGTAGGGGCCGCCGTTGCCGTGGAGGATCGAGGCAGTCTTCTTCGCCCAGTCGCGGGCCAGGGCCTTGATCGTCCACTCCTTCACGCCGCACTTCTCGCTGGCCCACGCCGGCGTCTTGGGAACGCCGTCCTCCCTGCCCAGCACATAGTCTTCAAACTTGTCGAAGCCGTAGGCGTGCTTCGCGATATAGTCCTTGTCGTAGAGATCCTCCGTGATCCAGATATAGGCGATGGCGAGCTGCAGCGCCACGTCGGTGTTCGGGAGGATCGGAATCCACTTGTCCGCGTGCACCGCCGCGCCGTAGTTCAGATCCGGGCAGACATAGACGCTCTTGATGCCGAGGTCCGTCAGCCAGTAGCAAAGGCGGCTGGGCAGATGGGACACGACGCCCAGCGGCGTGACCTCCGGGTCGCAGCCCCAGAACAGGAGCAGTTCGCTGTGCTTCGCAATGTCCGGGAACAGGTTCGTCTGCGGTGCCATCTCGCCAACGGGTTCGCAGCCCCAGACGTATTTTGCGCCCCAGAACCAACCCTCCCAGGAGTCCATGTTGCGCATCTGCAGCGTATATCCGCCCATCAGGGAAAGCAATCGGTTCGGGCAGCCGTGACTAGGGGCAACGTTCTTGCCCTCGCCGTGCATATCCGCCTGGCACAGTACGGCCTCCGGTCCGTATTTCTCCTTCTGGCGCTTCAGCTCCTTGGCCACGATCTATGCTGCCTCGTCCCAGCTGATGCGGACATATTTCGAAACGCCGCGGGTCTCGGGGTGACGATCGCCGTCCGGATCCCAGTCCACACGCTTCATGGGGTAAAGAATGCGGTCCTTGGAATAGAGACGGTTCTTCTCTGCCATGACGTTCTGCGCGATGCGCATGGCCTTGGGGGGAGAGTACTTCTTCCCGTTCCTGTCCTCGACAGTCCAGGCCTTCGGATAATCCTCCTCGGGCACCTGCAGCGGGCGGATGCGCGTGATCTTGCCGTCCTCCACGTAGACCGAAATCGGTCCGCCTGTCGTCAGGTTTGTGTAAACCTTTTCCAAATCCTGTTCACTCCTCCTGTAGATATAATGAATCTTGGAACTCCTGTCTGTCTTCAGCGCGCAGAGCGCACTGCTACACCTATATAATAAAGCATAGAACGGTTCCAAGGTCAAGCCCAAAAAGCATTGAAACGGCCAGTTTTTTCGCCCCGCGTCACAACCTACAGGCTGTAACGCGGAAAGAATTTTAGCGTTTCCTTTTTGGGCGGAAATGGTCTATAATAGAATCGTTGAAACATGCGAAGGAGGTATCGGCTTGGACGACAGGTTTACACCCGATCAGCAGAGCATCGTGAGCTTCAGTCTGATGGGGCCGGAGAGCGGCGGGCCATGCCTTGTCGAGAGCAAGGACGAGCGGATCACCCGCATCCGTCCCTACCATTACGACAAAGAATATACGGACAAAAACTGCAACCCGTGGAGGATCGAAGCCCGCGGGCAGACCTTCTGCGCCCCGGACCGAGTGACCATCACGCCCTTCGGTCTGGGCTACAAATCCCGCGTCTACTCCCCCAACCGCGTGAAATACCCGCTCAAGCGCGTGGACTGGGACCCGGACGGCGAGCGCCACCCGGAGACGCGCGGCGTGTCGAAATACGTCCGCATCTCCTGGGACGAGGCAGCGGAGATCGTGGCGAAGGAGCTCCGGCGGCAGAAGGAAAAGTACGGCCCGGAGGCCGTGCTCTGCCAGGCGGACATGCACGGCGAGGGCAAGAACGTCGCGCCCAGCCACGGCTGCCCCAACCGCCTGCTGTCCCTCATGGGCGGCTACACTTTGCAGATGCGCAACATGGACTCCTGGGAGGGCTGGTTTTGGGGCGCGAAATACGTCTGGGGCTGCGAGCCCGTCGGCGAGATGGCCCCGCAGACGAACCTCTTCCCGGACATCGCGAAACACAGCGACCTGCTGCTCTTCTGGGGCTGCGACCCGGAGGTGACGCCGCTCGGCGTCGTTTCCCACATGCCCAGCCGCCTCTGCTACTGGCTCACGGACCTCGGCATCAAGAGCGTCTACGTCTGCCCCGACCTCAACTACGGCGCGGCGGTGCACGCGGACAAGTGGATCCCTATATTGCCGAACACCGACGTGGCATTGCAGCTCGCCATCGCCTATATCTGGATCACCGAGGACCTCTACGAGAAGGAATACATCGAAAAGCACGCCTACGGCTTCGACAAATTCGAGGACTACGTGCTCGGAAAAGAGGACGGCGTGCCCAAGACGCCCGCCTGGGCGAGCGAGAAATGCGGCGTGCCGGAGTGGACGATCAAGGCGCTCGCGCGCGACTGGGCGAAGAAGACCGCCTCCATCCTCCACGGCAACGGCGGCCCCTACATCCGCGGGCCTTACGCCTCGGAGCCGGCGCGGCTGGAGGTCATGCTGCTGGGCATGCGCGGGCTCGGCAGGCCCGGCGTCCATCAGGCGAAGGTCATCGAGTGGAGCCTCTGGAACCGCGACTATCCCGTGCCGTTCCAGGGGCAGTTCGTCCCGAAGATCACCGCCATCGCGGACCCGCTCCGCCCCGTGGACGGCGACGTGGAAGAGCATATCAACATGCGCCGCTTTGAGCTGACGGACGCGCAGAAGGCGCGTGCGCCGGAGCTCGTCGAGCTGTTCAAAAAGCTGCCCGCGCCGCTGCAGTTCATCCCGCGCTGCCACGTTCACCGCGCGATCATGGAAGGTCACGCCGAATGGCGCGGTCTGCAGTGCTTTTCCTCGAGCCAGCAGCCGGGCCCGGACAATTACCGCTATCCGACGCAGCAATACCAGTTCCGGGAGATGCAGTATCCCCGCCCGGGCCTGAGCCGCGTGCACATGATCTGGACGGACGCGCCCTGTCAGGTGACCTGCTGGAACGACGGCAACCTGACGCAGCGGGCGTACCGCGACGAGAGCATCGAGTGCATCGTCGCGCAGCACCCCTGGCTGGAGAACGAC
>JAIKZT010000232.1 GCA_024682015.1 Clostridia bacterium | reverse complement strand
GACAGGCTTCCGTCGATCTGCACCGCGTTATATTCGCTGCCGCAGCGGCCCAGGAAGCTGTCCTTGTCCACCGCGCAGGGCTTGACGCTGGCGAAGATGCCGCCGTCGATCCTTTCCGCGCTGGCGATCAGTTTGATGGTCTTGCCTTCGGCTTCCGCTGCCGCCAAATCCTCCATGGTAACGCCCGTAATACCGACGCGCTCGATCTTGTCCGGGTGGATGTACGTGCCAAACGCAGCCGCGGCGAGCAGGGTCAGTTTGTTGACCGCGTCGAACCCTTCCACGTCGCCCGTGGGGTCCGCTTCCGCGAATCCCAGCGCCTGCGCGTCCTTCAGGACATCCTCGTAGCTCGCCCCTTCCTCCGCCATGCGCGTGAGGATGTAGTTCGTCGTGCCGTTCACGATGCCTGCCACGCGGGTGATGTCGTTGCCGGTCAGAGCCCGGGAAATGCAGCCCATCACGGGGATGGCGCCGCACACCGCCGCCTCGTAGCGCAGCATGCAGCCGTGTGCCTTCGCCTGCGCGTTGATGGTCGGCAGAGCCGCCGCCAGTGCGGCCTTGTTGGCGGTCACCACGTGTTTGCCCTTCGTAAGAGAGGCCATGATGTAGCCGGTCGCCGGGCTGATCCCGCCAAGGAGCTCCGCGACGATGTCGATGGACTTGTCCTTCAGGATGTCGTCAAAGTCCGTCGTCAGCAGGTTTTCGGGGATCTCTACCCGCCTGCTTGCGTTCAGATTGCGCACGAGCACTCTCTTTATAACGACTTTTGCGCCGACCTTCTTTTCGATCGACGCAAAATTCTCGCTGAGAGCCTCGTACGTGCCGCTGCCGACGTTGCCCAGTCCCAGCAGCGCGACGCCTATCTCAGTTCTCTTCATACGTATGCCTTTCTCGTTCCGTCTATCCCAACAGTTCCGCCTTCTTGGCCGCGAATTCCTCCTCGGTGATCGCGCCCATGTCCAGCAGTTCCTTCCACTTCTTCAGCATCTCGATGGCCTGCAGTTCGTCCGCCTGCTTGCCGGCTTTCTCCGCGGCAGCCGCTTCCTTGGCCTTCTGCTCTGCCTCGAGCTTGGCCGCTTCCGCGTTCTGGACCGCCTGAATGGCCTCCGCCTTTTCCTTGATGGCCGTCAGCGCCTGCTTGCCGGTCTTGACACCCATGATGCCCGCCATCGCTTCGCAGGTATCCATCGCTGCTGCGAACGTGTTCCTGTAGTCGTTGACCCACTCGCGCAGCGCTTCTTCGCTCTCGACGGAGGGCAGCGATACGTTATAGACCTTGCTCTTCCAGTACGGATTGTTGAGCGTGACGTTCAGCTTCAGGCTGTCGATCGGCTTATCCGGCGCCTTGGGCTTTTCTTCCTGCTCGGGAGCCTTGTTGCCGTTGTCCGCCGCCGCGGCGACGGGCCTTACGCCCGGCTTGACGAGCGGCTTCAGCGGGGGCAGCTTGTACTCCTCGATGGAGCTCTTGCCGTCCGTATAGCCGTCCTTGTTGCACTGGATGACGGTGCGGCCGTCTTCCATCAGGTTGAAGCTGACCAGTTCGTCGAACTTGAACAGCGCGGGGTTGGAGGCCTGGCCGTCCGCGATGTAGAACAGCTGCTTGTCCGTATCCATGTGCAGCACGAAATTGCCCATGCCGTGCGTCTCGTTGTCCGTGAAGGTCGCGAACGTCTCGGAATTGGCCTTGCGGTAATCGAGGTGATCCCACAGTTCGTTGATGGTGAGATTCTTCAGCATGCCCTGCTCCATGTTGATCTTCGCCGCGCACTCCTTGCACAGGGGAAGACCCTCCACCTTCGTGGGGAACAGACGCGGCGTACCGTTGCCGCAGATGGGGCAGCCCTTTTTATCGTTCGTAAATAAACCCATGATCGCGCCTCCTTTACGCTAAGCCTTATCCTTGCTCTCTTCGCGCTGCTGCCGGATCTGTTCGGCTACCAGCGCGCTGATCTCGCTGTACTTGCCTATGATGTACCCGTAGCCGCTGCGCGCGTGTGGAACGAGGCAGCCGCTGCAGTCCTTGATGCCTTTGTCCGTGATCCGGAAATTCCCGCCGCACTTCGTGCCGAGCGCGTACAGCGGGCAATAGCAGAACAGACAGTTAAAGTCCTCCGGTTTATCCGTCTTGTGACACGGGAAGAACTCGCACTCCCTGTTTTGCGTGAACGCGTAGTGTTTTCCTTCCCAGAAGGGCTTTTCTTCCGCCATGGCTATCGTCTCCTTTCCCGCGTTACCCGAACAAAAAAGCCCCGCTTTGCACGGGGCCATCCGGGCGAACCCGCTACTCTTTATTTTACAGGACGCGGACTGTTTTCGCAACAGGCTTTGCAAGCCCGCGCGCCCGTTACCGGCAGCAGCCGATGAAATACTCGAACAGCTTGTATCCGGGATTGTCCGGCAGCAGCTCCGGATGCCATTCCACGCCGAAGATGCACTTCTTCGCGGGCATGTACACGCCTTCGATGATGCCGTCCGGCGCGAGCGCGCAGGTTTCGATCCCATTGCCGGGGGAGCGCACAGCCTGATGATGCCAGGACGTGATCTCCAGTTCGGAAATGCCCAGCACCTGCTCAAACAGCTTGCCCGACAGCAGGTTCACCGGGTGAGCGACCGGCGAATGGCTCTCGGAATTGTCCGCGTGCTTGAAATCCGTCGCGCCCTGCAGGTTGATGTCCTGGTACAATGTGCCGCCGCAGGCGACGTTCAGCACCTGGCTGCCGCGGCAGATGCCCATGAGGGGTTTGTCCGCCTCGATGGCCAGCCGCGCCAGTTCCAGTTCGAACACGTCGCGCTCGTGGTTCACGTGGCCGCAATAGTATTTGATCTGCTCGCCGTACAGGTTCGGATGGATGTCCGGGCCGCCGCACAGCAGCACCCCGTCCACCGCGTCGAACAGTTCGCGGATCTGACCCGCGTCCTCCGTAACAGGCAGCAGCACCGGCACCCCGCCGTTCGCCCAGACCGCCTGCGTATAGGTAGTCTTCAGGTTCATCGTGCGCTTTTCGCGGTCGTAGCTGGTC
>JAIKZT010000212.1 GCA_024682015.1 Clostridia bacterium | reverse complement strand
ATGCAAATGCTGCTGGACTACTACGTGGAGTCCGTCGACAGCAACGCCGGCGAGATCACGTGCGCGCTCAGCGGCGACCTGGCGGCCAGCCGCGACTGGAAGGAAGCCATTCCCCGCGATCTGGACCTGCATCTGAAGGCTCCGGCTGATTTCAGCAAGGAAGAATACCGCGAGCAGCACGTCTTCCTGGAAGGCGCCTATCGTACGCTGCTCGATTTTGGCAATCCGGCGCTGAACCAGAAGAAGTCCGCTTCTTCGCAGTTGGGCAGCGCCTGGCAATACGTGTTCCTCATCCTCTGCGGCGCGCTTCTGGCGGGCACCCTCGTGCTGACCGCGCTGACGGGTTCGGCTCACCTCGACGAGCTGACTGCCCTGCGCAGCACGCAGAACATGCTGCAGATACAGGCGGAACAGTACAAACCTCAGGCCGAGGCGGCGAGGAAGTACGACAATCTGTACAACAGTTATTCGAGCGATTGGGATACGGTGTTCGGTTCTATCTACACGTACAACGATGCGCTGAACAAAGTGCTGCAGGAACTGGAGGAGGTCACCCCGAAGTCCGGCTGGTACGAGGGTTATGGCGATGTGCCCGCCATGCAGATCGTGGACGGCGGCATTATCGCGGCATATTCCGCCGAGACAAAGATGGATATCGCCTACCTGCTGATTGCGCTGCGCAACATGAAGTACGCGGACCTTGTGGATGTCAGCAACATCACCGGTGCTTCAGGCCAGACGGGTACGACCGAGAGCGTGCTGAGTTTTTCGGGTTATTCCAACAGCACCCCGGGCCTGGAGGGCAGCAACGGCGTCCCCGGGATCAGCGTGGATGGCGAGGGCAGTCAGACCGGCAGCGCCTCGGAAGGTTCCCGCATCGACGGCATATGGTATGCGAGCGGTGAACTCGCGCAGCGGGCTTCAAACTTCGATCTTGCGCCGGTCGGCGCGGTGTATGAACTGCCGCCGGTCAAGGGGAGCCTGGAGAATCCGACCAACGAGGAGATCCGCTTTGCGACGATCCTGATCAGAAGCGCTTTGACGGCTTATCCGTCCGGCAACTGTCCGCAGGGTGAATATGTCATTACGCAGGGCGGCAGCTCCTATGACATCGCGGATTATGTGAACATCCTGGGGAATGCTGGCGTACAGCCCGGCGAGATCAACCAGAGCATGGTTAAGGAACTGCTTGCGTACTATGCAGCATTCCGTTCCGGCGGCGGAGATGCTGCCGCGACCTATCGGGATTTCAAAGATTATCTGGACAGTTATCCGTCCGGCGGCTACAGGAGCGGCACGCTGGTGGCCGGCGATTACGACCTGACCGATCTGCTGAACACGTTGGGCTCGAAGGGATGGAAGTCTTCGGATATCAATACCCGCGACAAACTTATCGACGTGGGCGTCCGGTATCTTTTCGGAAAGACGATCGAGGACAAGACCTCCCATACCGGAGGCGATGACCCCGGTACCGGCGGCAACAACGGCGGGCAGAATTCCGGCGGCAATCATTCGGGCAATAACAGCGGAAATAAGCCGAACGGTACGAATGCCCAACAGGCTGACAATAAGCTCCTGACGGGGCTCACAGAGGCTGAGAAGGCCATCCTGGACATCATGTATACCGATGCGCCGTATGACTCGAGCTGGACTGCCAGACTGGACAGCATCACGAGCAAGGCCCGTAAAAACGCCATCGCTCAGATGCTGCGGGAAAGCGACACCGGCAAGCGTCTGTTTTTCCTCGCGTTGTACAACGACGCGCACCGGCCGGACGGCACGTCGTATCTGTACCGCATCCTCGAAGACGAGGACAACGTAACCTTCCAGACGCTGCAGGCCATCATCAACGGCGACCTTGTGCCGTACAAGGACGGCAAGAACATCATTAACGACATAGGCCGTGATCTGGCGTCTGCTCTCAGAGATACTTCAGCGAAGGGCCGGGAAGGCGCGGAGGAGCTCATTGCGACCAACGAGCGTTTGCAGCGCACGTACAATTACTATCTTGCACAGCAGCGGTCTCTTCGGACAAGCTCTTCGGCAGCGCTCAACACGGACGACATCCTTGCGGACGCTCGCTATGGGGCCCAGACCGGGATTTACCCGAAGACCGGCTCCGAAGAGGAGGATGCGGCGCTGAAGTCCGCACTGCAGATGGTCCTGAAGAACTACGAGGACAGCCAGAACAGCAATAACGGACAGAACAACGGCAATACCGACAACAATGGTAATACGGGCAATACGGGCAATACCGGCAATACGGGCAATACCGGCAATACTGGCAATATCGGAAACCCTGGCATATCCGGCTTTGAGGGTATGTCTGAATTTGATCAGATGCGCATGCTTTGGCAGCTGGGCCTGATCAGCGACGAGGACTTCGCCCGTTACATGCAGGCTCACAGCGGACAGACGGCTCCGCCGGAAGAAGTCGATACCCGTTATCACATTACGATCATGCTTGCGTATAAACCGGAACTGATCGATGAGACGCTCGCTCGCAAGGGTCTGAACCGCGACGATAAGATCGAGAAGCTGGAGGTGATCCAATGAGAGTCTTAGGACGCATCTGGAAAATCATTCTGGCTCTGATCCTTCTGGCCGGAGCTGCGTTCGTATTCCTGCGGATCTACCTGCCGAATCAGGTTTCATACGAAGTGCAGCGTGCCTCTCTGGTGGCACAGAATCAGGTCCTGCAGCAGCAGGTCATCGAAAACGCGAAGTACAGCAGCGTCGACATCGAGCAGCTAGAAAAAGAAGAGGACAAGATGGAAGGCAGCCGGCTGGATCTTTATCGCAAGTTCCCGCAGGAATTCCGTCAGGAAGACCAGATCATCTACGTGGTCTGGCTCGAGGAAATGTTCGGCACGGAGATCCAGTTCGAGTTCGGCTCGGCAGAGCCGATCGCCTACATGAGCGACGGGAGCGTGCTCGGCGGCGTGCAGCTGACCGTCAATTTCGATGCCACCTACGAGGCCTATAAGAAGATGATCGAAACGCTGTCCACGGACGAGCGGGTCGCTTCGGTCTCCTCTTCCGCGTTCAACACGTATAAAGCGCAGGACGGCACGACCCATGCTACTGGCGTGCTCACGCTCGTGCATTACCTGATCGTCTCGCCGCAGCTGGAGTATTATTCGCCCAGCCTCGTGGCGCCGCCCGTGGGCAAGGACGACCTGTGGGATTAATGTGACCCAAACATGATGAGAAAATTTCTTCAAAAACTGAAGAATGATTCCGGTGGTTTTTCCCTTATCGAGGTGCTCGTTGCCATCGTGATCCTGGGCGTCATCGTCGTGCCCGTCTGCCAGGGCATCGTCAATTCCGT
>JAIKZT010000137.1 GCA_024682015.1 Clostridia bacterium | reverse complement strand
GTGATGGCCGAGCAGATGTAGCCGATCATGACGCCGCACAGCACGAGCATGGCCATGCTCTTCAGCTTGTTCGACACCGCGAGGATGGCGCCCATGCAGAGCAGGGATCCGAGGAAAGCCGCTATGATGAGGGCGATAGAGCCCATGGCATAGCCGCGGCTGAGGAAGAAGATCATCGTGAGCGCGACCATGAGCTTCGCGCCGGATGAAATGCCCAGCACGAAGGGGCCGGCGATGGGGTTGCCGAAGAACGTCTGCAGCAGGAAGCCGGAGACGGCTAGAGCGCCGCCCAAAAGAGCCGCCGTGATCAGGCGGGGCAGGCGGATGTTCCAGATGATGCCCGTCGTCGTGGAGCCGGGAGCGGGGTTCAGCAGGGCGCTGAGCACCTGTCCCGCGGACAGCCGCGAACTGCCGATCATGCAGTTCAGCACGAGCAGCGCCAGCAGGCAGGCGACGAGAAATATGAAACAGTTCGAATAGCGGATGCGTCTTTTATCCAAGAAATTTGCCTTTCTTCAGTGCAGTTTGTGAAGGAATGTGAGCCGGTCGGATTCGGCCGTGCCCGTGATGACCGCGTTGAAATCCTTGATCATGCCGGCGATGGCGGAGCTCCTCTGGAACAGGTCGTGTTCCGTGCACCAGACGTCGCCGCTCTGCACGGCTTTGAAATCCGCCAGCAGACCTGAAGTGGCGAGCAGTTCCTCGATCGTGTCCATGCCCTCGACGATGGTGCTGTTGTAGATGAGGATGTCCGCGTCCTTAGCGCCGGCGTAGAACGACTCCATCTGCATGTTCATGGTGGACAGGGCGTTGTCGTCCTGGCCGTCGATGTGGTCAAACACGTATTTGCCGCCGGCCAGTTCGATCATCTTGGAAACGTAATCGCCGGGCTTGCGCACGACGGCGGAACCTACCGTGCTGATGTGGAAGTACGCGACGGTCTTGTCGGTCGAAGCCTCCTGCAGGTCGCCTGCGATCGCGAGCTGGCGGTCGAAGAAGGACAGCGCGTCCTCGTATTTGCCGACGAGAAGGCCGCAGAGCTTGATCCACTCCAGCCTTCCGAGCGGATGCGGTTCATAGCTGGAATACTCCACCATGACGGGAAGGCCCAGCTGCTCCAGTTTCTCCTTGATCTCGGGGCTGTGGTAGATCATCGTGTTTTCCATGACGAAATTGCAGCCTTCGGAGAGGACCATCTCGAAGTCCGGAGCGCTGTATTTGCCCACATAGAGCAGGGAACCGTCCTCGAGCGCGGCGAGCACTTCGGGGAGGGCCCAGTTGGCGGCGGTCGTGCTGGTCATGCGGATGCGGTCGAACGCGTCGATTTGGATGAAGGGATCCACCATGGCCGATGACGCCTGGTAAATGTTCGTCAGGGGCTGCTGCAGTATGACAGCGTCGCCCTTGACTTCATCCGATACCGAAACGCCTTCCGGCACGAGCAGGAAGAGGTTTTCCCCGTGGATCGTGATGAGCGCCGTACCGTCCGTATAGAAGTCGACGGTGAACTCCTTCGCGTAGTCGAGGGGCATGCTGTTCGTAAACGTGTGCTCCGCGGTCTGGGTCCCTGCCTGGCTCTGGTTTGAGCAGGCGGCGAGACCCACGCAGAGAGAAAGGATCAGAATGATAAACAGAACGCGCTTCATGCGGGCCTCCTATCGGATCGTCGCAGAGTCGAAATACAGGGAATATTCGATCTCGTGGGGCGTGCTCATGGCCACGGTGTCGCCCACGACGGGCAGCCATGTGTCGAGCGCTGAGACGGGGATCGTGAACGTGGAGTTGCTGCCGGCGTTTTCGTTCAGATACTTGGCGCCGTTCACGAGCATGTAGTCGTAGTTGATGCTGCTCCAGACGACTTTCGCCGTGTAGGCGCCGCCGCTGACGTAGAGCGTGACGGGGCTTTGGATATAGGCCTTGCCGGTGCCCCCGGAAAAGCCGATGTCGATCTGATACGTGCCGTCCGCAAGGCCGGAAGAGGTGGGTTCTTCCGCCGTCTGCGCGGGATCTGCCGCCGGTTCAGCGGGGTTCTGCGCCGGAGCTTCCTGAGGGATCTCTACAGGCGGCTGTTCCTGGGTATTCTGGGTTTCTGCGGACGGGGCGGTCTGTTCCGCAGGGCCTTCTGCCGCTGCCGTCTGGATCTGCTGCGCTTCCTCAGCCGCAGGGGCAGGCGCTGGTTCTTCCGCAGCCGTTTGCGGTTCAACGTCCGGAGCTGCGGGCGTTTCGGGAACGGTTTCTTCCGCGGCGGAAGGCTCTTCCGCGGTCTGGACGGGTTCCGCCTGAGCCGGCTGTTCCTGTTTGGCCGTGCATCCGAATAGCCCGAAGGCAAGCAGGAGGGCGATCGCGATGGAGATGATTCGCTTTTGCATATTCTTTCCTTTCTGCAATGAAAAAAGCCATACCGAAAAGGCATGGCCGCATGAAAAACGCAGGGGTGACAGAGCTGTGTGCAGGACCAATACCTCGTGGTCTGAAAGCGTTCCGCTTTCGTTTCAGCAAGACCCGGGCAGGTTTCCTGGCTGAGGCGTCTTCGTCCGGTGCGGCCTTCCCGGCTTGCGCCAGTGACCAAAAGTGCATCGGACTCTTCCATGACAGTGACGAGATCGCTCGGGATTTGCACCCGATTCCCTCTTACGCGGCTTAAAAGCGGCGTCACCTGAGTCTTTTCTTCTATAAAATTGCCTTAATACTATACCACAGGCTCTGAAGAGCGTCAAGAAGGGACAAAAAATGGAAAAAAGAATGGCCGTCAGCCTTGCACAGCCCGCCGGCGTTGTGATAAGATAAGGAACTGAAAGAATAGGAAGGAGTGATACCAATGGGTAGACACGGTACGATAGCAGGCAGAAAGGCAGCTCAGGATTCGAAAAGAGCCGCCGTATTCACCAAATATGCAAGACTGATCACGGTTGCGGCCAAGGGCGGCGGAGATCCGGATTACAACCCCTCCCTGCGCCAGGCCATCGATAAGGCCAAGGGCATCGGCATGCCCAACGACAACATCACCCGCGCCATCAAGAAGGGTACGGGCGAACTGGGCGGCGAATCCTACGAGAACGTCACGTTCGAAGGGTACGGCGCCGGCGGCGTTGCCGTCATCGTGGAAACGCTGACGGACAACAGAAACAGGACGACAGCAAGCGTCAAGCACGCTTTCGATAAATACAACGGCAACTTCGGCGTTCCGGGCTGCGTTTCCTACATGTTCTCCCGCAAGGGCGTCTTCGTGTTCGACAAGGAAGACGGCATTACGGAGGATCAGCTCATGGAAGTCGCGCTCGAAGCGGGCGCCGACGACATCGTGGAGTACGAGGACAGCTTCGAAGTCATGTGCGAACCGGACGTGTTCAACGACGTATCCGACGCGCTGAAGGCTGCGGGGATCACTCCGGTCGAAGCGGACATCGACATGGTGCCCTCCGTGGAGAGCACGCCGGACGATTCCGCCGTCAAGAGCCTGAAGAAGATGATCGAGATCCTCGAGGACGACGACGACGTGCAGAAGGTCTACACGAACTGCACGGTCGATCTGTACGAAGAATAAACGAGACTACCTGTCCTGGGGTGTGCGTTAAGACTCTTAATTCAACCTACAGTTTCACATCGGGATTCCGGATGTCGCGTCCGCCGTTATGTCAGGCCTCATTTTTTCAGTGGAAGACAGAGGACGGACCGCAGGAGACCCACCTATCATTCGATAGGGCGTGAATTAAAGTCTGACGGCACTCCGGGCTTATTTTTGAAATGGATCAGGACCTTCAGAAAACCATTGATCTGGCAGTTTCAGGGGACGAACAGGCGTTCGCATCCCTGATTTCTGCTGTTCAGAATAAAGCATACGCCATGGCGTACCGGTACATGGGCAACGATGCCGATACGCGAGACGCCATGCAGGAAGCCTTCATCAAGATGTACCGCTATCTGGGCACGTTCCAGGGCGGCAGCAGCTTCGAGACCTGGTTCTTCCGCATCCTCATCAACACCTGCCTCGACGAGCTGCGAAAGCGAAAACACGCCTCGGAGCAGGAGGACATCGATGAGCACTACGAAATTGCGGACGAAAGGGAAGGAACTGAGGAACTTCTGCTCAAGAAGGAACGTCAAAAGGCTGTAAGGGACGCGATCAAACAGCTGTCGGAGGACGCGAAGAACATCATCATCCTCCGGGAACTGCAGGGATTGTCCTACGAAGAGCTCGCGGACGTGCTCGACATAGAGCCCGGAACGGTTAAATCCCGGCTGAACCGGGCCAAACAAAAATTAAAATCAATTTTAATGGAACAAAGCACGCTGTTCTGCGTCTAAATATCGGAATGGAAAACGATAGACTGGACAACTTGATAGATGAACTGCTGGAGGACATGCCCCCCGTACAGGTGCCAACGGACCTATCTTTTGATGCCGGCGCGATCATGCGCGAAGCGAAAAGGAGAGAAGAGGCGGAACACCTGGAGCGGGTCAGCGTCGCTCCCCTGAACGCGAAGAAGCGCAGCTGGAAGAAATGGGTCGCCATCGCGGCCGCCTTTGCCGTGGTTGCGGGAGGCCTGTATTTCGGAGTAGGCGCTCCGGGCCAGACGGATCCCGGCACCCATATCGCCGAGACGATCGACGACGGCCAGATCCCCCTGGCGGGCCCCGACGATCCTGCGACGCCCGCGCAGCCGGAAAACCCCGGCGAACCGCAGACGCAGGAGCCCGAAGAGGAAGATCCCCAGGTGCTGGCGCAGCTGTTCCTGTCCGCCTATGCCGACGAGGCGTTCGTCAAAGAGCTTACGGATGGAGACAGAGGCTACGGATATATCGTGACGGGTCACAAAGATGTACCGGAAGGTACGGAGTTTATGGTATACTTTTATGAGAGCGAAGAGGAGAGATCCTCGTATACCGTGGACAACGACAAATTAAGGTACATCTTATGGAAACATTAGACCGCAAAGAGAATATCGTCATCATCGACGGAAACAGCCTCGTAAACAGGGCTTTCTATGCGATCCAGCGGCCGATGATGACCAAAGACGGGCTGTACACGCAAGGCGTGTACGGCTTTCTTTCTATGCTGCAGAAGATACGGACAGACTACGACCCGACGCACATGCTCGTGGCGTTCGACCGCAAGGCGCCCACGTTCCGTCACCTCGAATACGGCGAATACAAGGCCGGGCGCCGCAAGATGCCCCTGGAGCTCGCCATGGAGATCCCCGTCTTAAAGGACGTGCTTTCGGCCATGGGCATCCGCATGTACGAGATCGACGGCTTCGAGGCGGACGACATCATCGGAACGGCGGCGAAGATGGCTGAAGCCGAAGACCTGCCCGCCACCATCATCACCGGAGACCGCGACGCGCTGCAGCTGGCGACGGATAAGACGCGGGTCATCATCACGAAGAAGGGCATCACGGAGTTCAAGCTGTACGACGATGCCGCGATGATGGAAGAGTACGGGTTTGACCACGAACAGTTCATCGATTACAAAGCCCTTCGCGGCGATACGTCGGACAACATTCCCGGCATCCCCGGCGTGGGCGAAAAGACCGCGGTCAAGCTCATCCGCCAGTTCGGCAGCCTCGAAAAGCTTCTGGCGCATACGGATGAGATCGAAAGCGCCAAGCTGCGGGAGAAGATCGAAGAGGGCGCCATGTCCGCCGCGATGAGCAAGCGGCTGGCCACGATCGTCACGAACGTTCCCGTCGACTTCACGATGGAGGACTGCCGCATCGGGGAGCCGGACAGGGACAAACTCATTGAGCTGTATAAGAAGCTGGAGTTCAAGACTTACCTGAAAAAACTGCTGGAAAGTGCGCCGGCGGGCAGCGAAAACCAGGCCGCTGACACATCTGCCACGCAGATCGCCGCATTGGAAGAGCTGCGCTCGGACGCGCTGACGGACGAAGTCCTGAAAGGGTTTTCGGATGGCAGCGAGCTCTGGATCGACATCGTCTCCGACGAGGATCATAAAAAGGAGCCGAGCCTGGAT
>JAIKZT010000135.1 GCA_024682015.1 Clostridia bacterium | reverse complement strand
GGGACCTCATCCTTACCAAGGATGCGCTCTACCGACTGAGCTATAACAGCATGCCATATGCGACTTAATAAGTATAAAGCATGCGGCGGCTCGTGTCAACTAAAATCAATCGAAAAAGTCTTTCAATTTTCTGCGGATTCGTTGGATGGCGTTGTCGATGGATTTGGGCGACTTGCCGAGCTCTTCCGCGATCCGGCGATACCCCAGGCCGGAGGCGAGTTTCCGCGCGACCTGCTTCTCCAGCGGCGAAAACAGCCGGCTGTCCTGCGACAGCAGCAGGCTCAGCGCCTCCGCATAGATGAGCTGCTCCGCCGGGTTGGAGTCCTGGCCGGCCGTCAGCTTCTGACCCAGCGTCAGGCTCTCCTCTTCGCGCTCGGGCGTATCCAGCGACACGGAGCTGTTCAGCGGCGCGTGCTTGCCGGCGCTCGCCGCTTCGATCGCATTCAGGATCTGATTGGTGACGCACGTCTTCGTATACGTGGAGAACGAGGCGCCGCCGGCTGGGTCAAACGAGCGGATCGCCTTGAAGAGGCCGATCATGCCCTCCTGCACCACGTCGTCCTGGTCCGCGCCGAGCATGTAAAACCGCCGGGCGCGCTGCTGCACCACGTTTTTATAGCGCGCGAAAAGCGCGTCGGTCGCTCCTTCGTCGCCCGCGCGGGAGAGTTCCACCAGTCTGTTGTCGTCCAGTCCCTCGTACTGCATCTATCGCCTCTCGTACCGGTTGATCCGGTAACGGATCCCGTCTTCCTGCATTTCTTCGCCGCGCTGCGCGAGCGCCCAGTCCCCGCTGCCGCGCACGTCCGGGAAATGCGCATCCGCGCCTTCGCTTTCCGCGTCCACCTCCGTCAGGATCAGCTCGCTGCAGTACGGCAGCATCAGGCGGTACACCTGCTCGCCGCCGCACACGAAGATGGACCGCTCATCGTCCGCGCAGGGGCCGTCCAGGGGCAGATCCAGGAAGTCCAGCAGTTCTTCAGGCGCATGAAACACGCCGAACAGCCAGTTCTTTCCGTTCTTTGACCGCACCCAAAGCCCCTTTTCCATGGTGCGGCTCAGCACGAGCGTGTGACGGCCGGGAAGAGGCCTGCCTCCGGGCATCGACTCCAGCGTCTTTCTGCCCATGATGACGATGCCGCCCAGCGTTGCCGCCTTGAAATGCGCCAGATCGCCCTTCAGACGGAACAGCAGCTCGTTTCCGCGTCCGATGGCAAAATTGTTGTCTACTGCCGCGATGGCTTTCATTCGGCGTCCTCCGGGGCTTCTTCCGCCTGCGCCTTGCGCGCTTCGAGCCGCCGCTGCCGGTCCACTTCGTACAGCAGGATGGCCGCCGCGTTGGAGGCATTCAGCGAGTTCACGCGGCCGCGCATGGGGATGGACACGATGTAGTCCGCCTTCGCGCGCACGGTCTGCGATACGCCCTGCCCCTCGCCGCCGATGACCAGCGCCAGCGGCCCGGTGAGAGGCGCGTCGGAGTAGTTCTCGCCGTCCATGTCCACGGCCGCGATCCACAAGCCCCGCTCCTTCAGCTTGTCGATGCACAGGCCCAGATTGCCGACCTTAGCTACGGGCACGTATTCGATCGCCCCCGCGCTGGCCTTCGCTACGGTCTCGGTGAGCCCCACAGCCCTGCGGCTGGGGATGACCACGCCGTGCGCGCCCGCGCCGTCGCAGCTTCTCAGTACGGCGCCCAGGTTATGCGGATCCTCGAGCCCGTCCAGCAGCACGAGCAGCGGATCCTCTCCCGCGTACGACGCCGATGCCAGGATGTCGTCCAGGTCCGCGTAGGCCTTCGCCGCCGCGAATGCCGCCACGCCCTGGTGAGGCCGTCCCGGGCACATCTTGTCGAGGACGATCTTATCCACGTACTGGATCTGCACGCGGGCATCCCGCGCCATGGAGGCGATCTTCTTCGCGGAGCCCTCTGCATCTTTTTGCATCAGGATCTTGTCGATGCTGCGGCCCGCTTTGATGGCTTCCATCACCGGATTGCGGCCGATGATGAGGTTCGGGTTCAGTTCGAAGTCCTCTGCGGGTCTTTCACTGTGGACCTGCCGGGAAACGGGCCGGTCGCTGCGCGCCGCGCGGGAAGCCGGATCGACGGCTGTCCGGCGAGGCGCATCGCCCGCCGCCTTGCCGCGCGAAAAACTGCCGCCTCTGCCCTCGGGCTTCGCGGTTTTGCTTTCCTTCTGCAGCCGGCCGTTCTTTCCGATCTGATGCTCGCTTCTCTTGTTCTTGCCGCCGCGGGCATTCTGTTCGCGGCCTTCCCAGAGCCTGGGGTTATCTCTCTTGCTCATGTCGTGTCCTTTCGGAGATCTCAACGCTTATCGGCATTAGGCGATGTTACACCGCCACCGGGATCTTCTTCACCTGCGGTCCCGCCTGATAGTCCTCGAACGCGAAGTCGTCCAGCGTAAAGTCGTAGAAGTTCTTGACGTCCGGGTTCATCCTGAACTTCGGCGCCGGATACTGCGGCCGCTCGATCAGCTCGCGCACGATGGGTTCGTGGCGGTCATAGATGTGCGCGTCCGAGATCATATGCACGAGCTGCCCGGGCACGAGCCCGCTCACCTGCGCGAACATGTGCACGAGCACCGCGTACTGCGCCACGTTCCAGTTGTTCGCGACGAGCACGTCCTGCGAGCGCTGGTTCAGGATCGCGTTCAGTTTGTCTCCCGTCACGTTGAACGTCATGGAATACGCGCAGGGCTCCAGGCCCATCTCCGACAGATCCGCGAAATTATAGATGTTCGTCATGATGCGGCGGCTGTAAGGCGCGTTCTTCATGCATCATCATCAGCTGCGAAGCTACCGAAGGCTACACCTACTATATCAGCAACCCC
>JAIKZT010000114.1 GCA_024682015.1 Clostridia bacterium | reverse complement strand
CTCCAGGTCTTCTTCGATCCGTTCCCCTGAGACTTTCAGGAAGGCGTATTCCTGCAGGGATCGTTCTTCCTTTTTCCGAAATGCATCGGCCGCGCCGCGAAGGAGGCTCGCGGCTGATGCTAAGTATTTTCCTGCACGATGTGAAAGCTCCACAGGACAGCACCTCCCATCGCAGCCAGGCAGGCCGTCATCAGAAGACGCCCCGCCGGGCCTTTATACAGCGCGGACAGATAACCGGGCGATGCCAGGTTCAGAAACGCCAGCATCAGCAGCGGCAGCCCCACCAGCAGCGCGATATCCAGTCTCTTCTGCGCCAGCAGGCTCTCGGCTTCCTGCCGAAACGACAGTTTTTCCAGCAGTACCTCAGCCGTGCGCAGGCAGACGTCTTCCAGATCCCCGCCGCAGGACGTGCAGATGGAACAAGAAGAGGCAAACTGTGCGATCTCCTCGAGCCCGCTGCGCCTTCCCAGATCCGTCAGCATGGCAAGCGCGTCCTGATGCATGCTGCGGTAAGCCAGCGCGATCGCCCGCAGTTCCCGCGCGATGTCCGCGTCCGGTCCGTACGCGATCTCCGACTGACGAGCGGTTTCCTCGATGGCCTGCGGCATCTGCCTTCCCGCCGCGACCGCCGCTGAAATGCCGTAAAGGGCGTCCCGGAATCCTTCCAGCAGGTTCATCCTTCGCTTCTTCGCGCGGGCAGCCAGATAGACCTTCTCCAGTGAGACCGATAGCGCCGCCAGCGGCAGCGCAAAAGGGAGACTGCGGTAAAACAGCAGCGCAAGTCCAGCGGACACGAGAAAAGCCATGGCGAAATACATCGCTCTTTCCTTCCGATCCGGCTGGTACGTACCATAATCCGTCATGTTTCTTCGCCCTCCTTATCCGCAGGCCTTTCCAGTTTGTCCTTCGCGGCGCCTGCCAGAGCGTTCCCCGTGGAGACCAGGTCTCCCGCGGCGTTCCTCACGAACAGAGGATTCAGCGCGATCTGCCCGCCTCGCATCCCGGCGCTCTCCGTGATCTCCGCGACCAGCCTGCGGCCGCCGGCCGTCCTGTACAGATGCACGTAAACGTCGATGGCCTGCGCGATCTGCTCCCGCACGGCCTCGAGCGGAAATCCGGAGGAGCTGATGTGCATCGTCTCCAGGCGTCCTATCATGCCGCGCACGGAATTGGCATGACCCGTCGAAAGCGAGCCGTCGTGCCCCGTGCTCATCGCCGCCAGCATGTCCACGACCTCTTCTCCGCGCACTTCGCCGACGATCACCCGGTCCGGGCGCATGCGCAGCGACGTGCGGATCAGGTCGCGCATGGACACGCCGCCCTTTCCCTGCGCGTTGGCGCCGCGCGTTTCCATGCGCACCAGGTTGGGAATGCCGCGGATCTGCAGCTCGGCCGAGTCCTCGATCAGGATGACCCTCTCCTGTCTGGGAATGAATTCCGACAGGATGTTCAGAAACGTCGTCTTCCCGGTGCTCGTTCCTCCCGAAACGAACACGTTGCAGCCTGCGCGCACCATGGTCTGCAGCATGTCCGCACCCTCTTCGCTGATATCCCCCTGCCGCACGAGGTCATCCATGGTCATGCGGCTGCGGTTGAATTTGCGTATGGTCAGGACGGGGCCATCCAGCGCGATGCTGCCATGCACCGCGTTCACGCGTGACCCATCTGAAAGCCGCGCATCCACGATGGGATGCAGTTCGTTCCATTCCCGTCCCATGCTCCCTGCCAGCCGCTGAATGACCTGATAAAGCCGTTCCTCGCTTTCAAAACTGACGTCCGCGCGCGCAATGATGCCGTCCCGCTCCCAGAAGACGCAGTCCGGGCCGTTCACCATGATCTCCGTTACGCCGGGGTCTTCCGCCATGTCCTGCAGCACTTCCAGTTCGCATCGCAGCGCGCAGAACACGAGCCTCGCCAAGGTTTCCCTGCGCTGCGGGGAAAAGGCCTGCGTTTCCGTGTCCTTCAGCACCTGCCGTTCACAGAAGCGCAGGACTTCCTCATCGTCCGCAGCAGACGGCTCCCCGCCATGAGGCTGCAGGCACTCCCGCACGCGCTGCGCCGCTTCGTAAACGGAGAAGGCGGGTTCACATACGCGCCATCTGCTTCGCAAGTTCTCTCACCTCGCATCCCAGCGGTCCATACAGATCCGGTTTGCCGTCGCGAGCCGATCCGTCCTCACAGGGAACGAAATGCAACAAGGCCGGCAAGGCATCCCCATCCCCGGCGCTGCCCTTCGCCGCTTCGCGCAGGCTCTGCTCCGCGAGATCCGCTGCAAAATGCCTGCTGCCGGACGCCGGATCCAGGAGCACCTGGACTTCGCACATGTTCATGAGGCTCAGCCAGTCCCGGTGCGCGCGGGGAACGTCCAGAATGACCTCGTCCCACTCGCCGGAATCCTCCGCCGTCTCCAGCAGGTTTGCGGCCTGACGGAGATCCAGGGAGAACAGCAAGTTGCTCCCGATGGACTGCAGCGGCCGGTACAGACCGTATTCGTCCGCCGCGCAGGCGCTCTTCAGCGGCACACGTTTGCCGTCCGAGGCGGCGCGCAGCAGCTGCATACCTGCCTCCGGATCCGTCGGCGGCGCGTATGGGTCAAAGCTCAGATACAGCACCCGCTGCTGAGCCTGCGACGCCAGGATCCGGCCCAGCAGGACGGAGACCGTGCTCACCCCGCATCCGCCGCTCGCCGCCGTAAACCCCGTAAAGCGGCAGCTGCCCGGCCGTCTCTCCCCTATGAGCTGCCGGCTGCAGGACGCCAGGATCCTTTCCACGATGACCCGCACAGGCGCCGGTCCTCCGAGAAAATCATCCGTCAACACGAAATCTGCGGCATCCTTATCCTCCGTCAGGTCGATGTCCGGATACTCCGATGCGATCCCCCGCTGCAGCGCAGATGCCAGCTGGGCGTTACCCAAGTCAAAAGCCAGTTTTAAATGTTCCATAATACCCCTTTTGAATGTGAATTATGTTATCAATGCCATTTAATGTATTTCCATTTTACACCATCGCCAAAATATGTCAACCCATCGATCGAATATTTTTAGGATTTATTTCCAGTCATTCCGGGCAAATATGTTCTCTGCCAGGCAAACAGTCCAGACATGCAAAAGCCCGGATCCGCCTTCCAGACCGATGGGTCTGGGACAGATCCGGGCAATTTCTTTCAGCAGGCAGGGATCCTGCCTTCCCTATTGTTTAGAATTCCATCGCCTTCTCGATGTAGCCGCGCAGCTCGCTGATGGGCATGCGCACCTGCTCCATGGTATCGCGATCGCGCACCGTTACGCAGCCGTCGGTCGCCGTATCGAAGTCGACCGTGATGCAGAACGGCGTGCCGATCTCGTCCTGGCGGCGATACAGTTTGCCGATGCTGCCGGACTGATCGTAATCCACAGAGAAGTACTTCGCCAGATCCGCGTAAATGGCCTGCGCCTGATCCGCCAGCTTCTTGGACAGCGGCAGAACGGCGGCTTTGTACGGCGCGAGGAACGGATGGAAATGCATGACGGTACGGCTGTCCGTCTTGCCGTCCTTGGAGAGATCCTCTTCCTCGTAGGCGTCACACAGGAAAGCCAGCGCCACGCGGTCCGCGCCCAGCGAGGGCTCGATGACGTACGGCAGATAACGCTCGTTCGTGACAGGATCGATGTACTCCATGTTCTGGCCGGAGACTTCCTGATGCCGGCCGAGGTCGTAGTCCGTGCGGTCCGCAATGCCCCAGAGCTCGCCCCAGCCAAAGGGGAACAGGTACTCGAAGTCCGTCGTGGCCCGGCTGTAGAAGGACAGTTCCTCCTTTTCGTGGTCGCGCAGGCGCAACTTCTCCATGTTCATGGACAGGCTCTCGAGGAACTTGCGGCAATACTCCTTCCAATACGCGAACCACTCCAGATCCGTGCCGGGCTGGCAGAAGAACTCCAGTTCCATCTGCTCAAACTCGCGGATGCGGAAGATGAAGTTGCCCGGCGTGATCTCGTTGCGGAACGACTTGCCGATCTGGCAGATGCCGAACGGGACCTTCTTGCGGGTCGTGCGCTGCACGTTCTTGAAATTGACGAAGATGCCCTGAGCCGTTTCCGGGCGCAGGTACAGCTCCGCCTTCGAGTCTTCAGTGACCCCCTGGAACGTCTTGAACATCAGGTTGAACTGGCGGATGGGCGTAAAATCCGTCTTGCCGCACTCCGGGCAGGCGATCTTGTGCTCCGCGATGAATTCTTCCATCTGCTGGTTGCTCCAGCCGTCCACGGAGCCGCCCAGGTCGATACCGTTTTCAGATGCGAAATCCTCGATGAGCTTATCCGCGCGGAAGCGCGCCCGGCAGGCCTTGCAGTCCATCAGCGGATCCGAGAAGCTCGCCAGGTGGCCGGAAGCGACCCAGGTCTGGGGATTCATCAGGATCGCCGCGTCGATCCCCACGTTATAGGGGCATTCCTGCACGAATTTCTTCCACCAGGCCTTCTTGACGTTGTTCTTGAATTCCACGCCGAGAGGACCGTAGTCCCAGGAATTCGCAAGGCCCCCGTAGATCTCCGAGCCCGGGTAGAGAAAGCCTCTGTTCTTGCACAGGGCAACGATCTGGTCCATTGTCAGTTCTTTGTTCATGTTCTTCTCCTGCTTTAGAATAACTGCTTATCTTCTTCCATTTCGTCCAGATCCAGATCGGACAGGTCGAAATCGTTCTCTTTGCTGAGAGCTTCCTCCACGGCTTCCTTCGCCGATTCGGTCTCCTTGTTGATGGCGCCCTTCGCGGCATCGATGATGCCTTCGCTCTTGTCCTTGGCCGCGTTCACGATCGTTTCGCCCTTGCCCTTGGCCGCTTCGAACAGATCGCCGCTCTTGCCCTTGGCCGCTTCAAACAGGTCGCCGCCCTTGTCCTTCACCTCGTCGTACAGCACGCTGCTCTTGTCCTTGACCGTCTCAAACGCAGACGAAGCCTTTTCGGAAACGTTGACCACGCTGCCGTCCTCCTTGACGAGTTCGATGGAGCACTTCGTGCCCAGCGCCGCGATGCAGCCGCCGATGGCAGCCCAGGGGAACAGCACCGTGCCGATGATGCCGATGTTGACCGGCAGATTCATGATGATCTCCTCGCCCTTCTTGATGACGATCTTGGA
>JAIKZT010000074.1 GCA_024682015.1 Clostridia bacterium | reverse complement strand
GAAGTTCGCTTACCTCCGTATGGCCGCCTTGATGATGAAGAGGGGAAGGGCTGGCAGCCGTTTGAGGCGGCTCGGCTGCCGTACCATTCTGTATAGCCATTCCAGTCCGTGTTCCTGCCAGAAAGCCGGCGCCCGGGTCACCTCCCCGGACCAGACGTCGAAGCTGCCTCCGAGGCCTGCCGCGGCCGCCGTCTTCAGTTCGGACCGGTGATCCGCGATGAAGAATTCCTGCTTGGGGCTTCCGAGCGCGCAGCAAAGGAAAGCGGCTCCCGACGCGTTGATGTCCGCGACGACCTGCGCTTCTTCGGACGGTTTGAAGTAGCCGTCCCGCGCGCCTGCGATGAGAAGGCCCGGGATCTCGGCAGCCACGTTCGCTGCCGCCTTCTCCGCCACGCCCGGCTTGCTGCCCAGGAAATAGACGGACCTGCCTTCCGATGCGCAGATCTCCAGCGCCGCGCGGGCGAAGTCGATGCCGGCGAGGCGCTCTCCAATGGGGTCGCCCTTCAGTCTCGACGCGTAGACGAGGCCTATGCCGTCCGGGATGACGAGGTCTGCGCCTTCGATGACGCTTTTAAGCGCCGGCGTCTTGTCCGCTTTCTCCACGATCTCCGCGTTCGGCGTGACGATGAGCGAGCAGCCGGGGCTGTCCAGCATGCCCCGGAAGGCCTTCAGCGCCTGCGCCTTCGTTACTTTGTCCACCCGCACGCCCAGGATGCGGGTCTGAGAAAGATCTTCCATCTATCTGCCCAGCAGGTAATACGCAAAGCCTGCCGCCTGCGCTGCCTGCGCGTCCGCGAAGTTGCGCGTGTCGAAGAAATTCTTCGTGCGCACGGCCTTCGCCAGCGCTTCATAATCGAGGGTCTTGAACTGCCTGTGGTTCACGCCGAGGATGACGAGGTCGGCACCCGCCGCAGCCTCGAGCGGATCCGAAACGATCGCCGCGCCTGCCACGCTGCGACCTTTGCCCGCCGCGTGCGGATCGCAGATAGCCACGTCCATGCCCTTGCCCTTCAGGATCTCCGCCAGCGTGATGATCGGGCTCTCCCGCATGTCGTCCACGTCCGGCTTGTACGTAACGCCAAGGATGCAGACCTTGGGCGAGGCCACCCCTTCGAGGATCTTCGCCGCCCGCGAAGCCGTGTGCGCCGGCATGGAGTCGTTCGTGCTCCGGCTGTCGCGGATGAGCGTCGCCAGGGATGGCTCCTTCTCCACGATGAACCACGGGTCGACCGCGATGCAGTGGCCGCCCACGCCGGGGCCCGGCTGATGGATGTTCACGCGCGGGTGCTTGTTGCAGATCTCGATCAGCTCCCACACGTTGATGCCCTGCTCTTCGCAGATCTTCGCGAGCTCGTTGGCAAACGCGATGTTCACGTCGCGGAACGTGTTCTCGGAAAGTTTGCACATCTCGGCCGTGCGCGCGTCGGTCTCGTAGATCTCGCCCTCCACGAAGCTCTTGTACAGCGCTGCGATGCGGTGAGCCGACTCGGGATCGATGCCGCCCGCGATGCGGGAATTGTGCACGAGTTCATACAGGATCTTGCCCGGGATGACCCTCTCCGGCGAATGGCCGAGGCCGAAATCCCTGCCTGCCTTCAGGCCGCTCTCCTCGAGGATGGGCAGCATGAGCGTATCCACGGTGCCCACGGGCGAGGTGGATTCGAGGATGACGAGGTCGCCCTTCTTCAGCAGTGGCGCGATGGAACGCGTTGCGCTCTCCACGAAGCGCATGTCCGCCTTCTTGTCCGCCGTGATGGGCGTCGGCACGGAGATGATGTACGCATCGGACGTCTCCGGTTCCAGAGCCGCCCGCAGATGGCCCTTTTCCACCACGCTGCGGATGAACTCCGGCAGGCCGGCTTCCTCGATGATGATCTCGCCGCGGTTCAGCGCGTCCACGATCTCGGGCTTCTTATCCACGCCCAGCACCTCGTGCCCCGCGTTCGCGAAACTTGCCGCCGTGGGCAGGCCGATGTATCCCAGGCCGATCACACAGACTTTCATGTTCGGTTCATCCCCCTTCGCTTGGCCTTCGCCAGGGCGCCCAGGCGCTGCAGCAGCGCCGCGAGGCCCCAGAAATAGGCCATCATGTATGGTTCCTCAAATATGTTTTCAAAATAGCAGTGAACGAGCACGCCGGACAGCCCCGCGAACAGGCCGGCGGCCAGGCAGACCGTGCTGCCTTCGCTGCGGGTCAGCGCGTCGTCGAACACCCCGTACGCCCTGCCTTCCCCGCAGGCGCGCACCGCGCGGATCGCGAGGAAGACGAACGCCGCGAGGGAGAGCAGATAGAGGATGATCCCCACATAGCCCATCTCGACGAGCGTCTTCAGGTAGTAGTTGTCCATGTAGAAGTATTCGAAATCCTCGGTCTTGTCGAGGACCTGATTGTTCATCGCGACCGCCCCGCCGAAGCGGCCCAGGCCGAAGCCCAGCCAGGGCGAGTTCTCGTGAAGCAGCGTTCTGCCCACTTCCCAGCGCAGCGCCCTGCCGCCGACCGCGGAAGCCTCCGCGTAATCGTTCGTGAACAGGTACGTAAGCCGGCTCGTAATGGACGGAACGGCCACGAGCACGGCCGCCATGGCCACGCCCATGATCCCCAGCAGGCGCTTGTCGATGCAGAGTGAAAAGATGACGATGGCCAGCACCAGCCCCACCCAGGCGCCCCGGGAGAACGTGAACAGGATGGACAGGCAGATCGCCCCCGTCAGGCAGAGCCCCAGGAACTTCAGCCACCCTTTCTTACAGTAATACATCAGCGCCGCGGCCGACGGAGCAGCCATCACGAGCAGAGACCCGAAGATGTTCGGACTGCCGGTAAGCGAAAACACGCGCGTCCGTACGCCCATCTCCGTCTGGCTCACCCAGGAGCTGGGGATGGGCACCGCGACGATGAACTGGTAGATGCCGTGCAGCGCCAGCAGCGAGACCACGCCCACGAAGCCAAAGGCCAGCGCCTTCGCGTCTCCCTCGTCCTCGATGAGCCTCAGCAGGATGAAATACCAGACGATGTACTCCACCTGCGCCCGGTAGCCCGCCATGGCGATGGCCGGATAGGGCCGGTTGATCAGCGCCAGCAGCAGGCCCGCCGCCATGTACAGCAGCAGCGCCGTTTCCAGCGCCGTCGCCCGCGCGAACGTGTCGCTCTGTTTCAGACACGTCCGCCACAGCACCATGGCGACGCCCGCCATGATGAAGACTTCCTCCCACACGGACGCCAGCAGCGCGATCTTCAGCAGGTCGCGGAGCACGTACTCGATGGGCAGGTAAAACGCGAACGCGAACAGCATCCAGCGGTGCAGCGGCACGCGGTTGATGGCGGAGAGCACCCGGCTTCCTTCGGAAATGCGCAGGTACCAGTCGCGGATCGCCGTCAGGATGCGGTAAAACTGGCTCGCAGACAGCCAGCCGCCCAGGAAGTGGAGCACCTTTTCGAACAGGGCGAGAAGGCGCGCGTAGATCGAGGATTCGGCCGGGTCATCGGAGGCCGAGAACGCGTCCCAGGCCCGTTTCGTATGCGATTGTAACCAGCTTTCGTGCCAGCCCCGCCAGCCGCGGCCCAGAAGGCTGTCCCGGTAAAACCGGCGCAGGCCTTCGTACACGGCGGCGATGAGGCGCACGAGCAGGCTGTTCTTTACGATGTCCGTCATGCGTCTTTACTCGGGTTTGGCAAATTCCTCGGGCGGGTTGTAACCGCCGATCTCCACGTAGCGGATGGTGCCGCTCGTCTCGAACGTCTGCGCCTTCACGATGAGCGTGCGTCCGGCGCGCACCTCCTGGCTGCCCAGCTTGGGGCTGGGCGTGTCCGGCGCCACCTGGAAGCGGATGAGCACGATGATGTCCTTCTTGTCGGGGTCCGTCGCCGTGACGATGCGGCCGTCGTCCGTAACGGCCTGGACCTTGTAATCCTCGAGCCAGACGTCCTCGATCGTCCCTTCGAGATAGGCATTGCCCGCCACCATGTGCTGGCCCGGCAGCTCCTGGCGCAGCGTTTCCGTCACGAGGGACGGATGCGCGCCGATGATGCGGATCTGAGCCCAGCAGTCCGTCTTGGCCGACACCGCGTCCGTCACCTTGCTGCCCATCAGCTTCGTGGCGACGATGCCCACGACCGCGATGACCAGCAACAGCACGATCAGGTCCACGATGTTGACCAGCCCGAAGAGCTTGCCTTTTTTGTCGATGATCTTCATCCTTTACTCCTCTATTTTAAAGATAATGGTTATCGCATTCTGCCCTGCGCATCTTAGTCCCAGCCCAGAATGGCCTTCATTTCCTTCACTTTTTCGTCCCAGGAATTGCAGCGGGCAGCCTCGATGCGGGCCCGCCTTCTGGGGTCGTCCGAACCTTCTGCCAGCGCCTCGCGGCACCGCGCCGCAAATTCGTCCGGCGTTTCAGCCAGATAGATGCAGTCTGCGTAATCGAGCACCTGCAGCGGCACGAGCGTGCTGACGACGGGCTTGCCGGTGGCCAGATATTCGTAGAACTTCAGCGGGCTTACGTCCCGGCTGAGGTCGTTGTCCGCGAAGACGTTCAGACAGACGTCGAAGTCGCGGATGCGCTCGGGCAGCTGGGGCTGCGGCACGAGGCCGGTCAGTTCCACGTTGGGAAATTGCTCCGTCCAGGACAGGTCCACCCCCGGCAGGGAGCGGCCGATGAGGGTCACCTTTCCGTCCGGGAACGCGCTCGCGACCGCCTTGAGGCAGCCGTAGTCCAGGCACTCCTGCAGCATGCCAACGAAGCCGAAATGCGGGCCGGCAAAGGCGCCGGTCTTCTCCAGGCCGGCCGCGCGGTTGAACAGTTCGAACGCGCAGCCGTTGGGGATGAGATGCGTGTTTTCGTTGAAAGCTTTCAGGCGCTCGTACAGCCCCTGCGCCGTCGCGAACACGCAGCCGCAGCTTCTGGCCAGATCCTCCTCCATGGCGTCCACCACGGCCGGATCGATCTGCCCCGGATAGGCTGAATGCCTGTCCACGCAGTCGTAGATCGTGCGCTTCCACAGCACCGAGGAATCCAGGCCAAGTTGGGCGGCCAGCGGCGCGATGACGTCGCAGGACGTCGGGCTGTAGCACCAGACCCAGAAGTCGTCTCCGAAGCCGTTTTCCCGCACGATCTGCGCCAGATACTTGGCCAGGCGCTTCTGGTTGCGCTCGTTGATCGCCCGCTTGCGGTTGAAAAACGGCACGACGGGCGGCTGGGCGTAGACTTTCAGCCCCGGCTGCGCCTGCTTGGGACCATCCTTATAGGCCGTAAGCCTCTCCTTCGCCTTCGGGTCCTTCAGCGGCGCGATAAGCGAAACGGGCGGGTCCACGTACAGGATGTTGCAGCCCGCCAGGCGGTTCATGATGTTCTGCTTCCGCGTCGGAAACGGATAGTAGTTCGACGTGGAAAGACACAGGATGTTGCGCATGGATCAACGCGCCTCCTTTGCCAGAAGCCTTCTCGCGGCTTCTCCGTTCTTGAGTTCCATGGCCTGCAGCCGTTTTTTCGTCTCCGTGCCGCCGCCTCTTCCGCCGCGCACGGCGTCGTCGATGAAGGCGATGAGATTGTCAGCCGTCAGTTCCTTCAAGGGGATGCAGCGCCTGGCGCCGCTGTCCTTGATGAAGCTGTCGACCTTCACGTCGTACGAGATGCCCACGATGGGCGTGCCGCCTGCCGACGCGAAGATGAGCGAGTGCAGGCGCATGCCGACCGCCACTTCCATGGACGACAGCATGCCGCGCAGCTCCTCCACGCTGTGGTGGCGGCTGCAGACGCAATGCGGCGCCTTCACGAGTGACCCGCACAGCTCTCCGATGGCCACGTCTCTGGGGTATTCCATGGGCAGGAACACGGGCAGCAGGCCGTAGCGTTCGTAGGCGTAGTCCGCGGCCATCGCCACGGGCGAGCAGTCGCGAAAATCGTCCCAGCTGCGCAGGCAGAACGCGATCTTCTTCGCGTCCGCCGGGATGCCGTCCTGCTCGAACGCTCTGCGGACGGTCTCCTCGTCCACGGCCGGCAGGTTCACCGTCGGGTCCGCCGAGAGGATGATCTCGGGGCGG
>JAIKZT010000063.1 GCA_024682015.1 Clostridia bacterium | reverse complement strand
TTGCACAGCGCCGTGTGCGCCGCGTCCTGGCCATCGTGGGAATTCCTGGTCAACCGGACGCAGTACCGAAGGAGGTCATCCCCGAAGACCGCGATGTGCTGCAGATAGAACGTGTGTCTTTCCTGCGGCGAACGGAAGAGGGGCTGTTACTGCGCCTCCCCGCGCTGCGGCCGTATAGCTGCCCCTGATAAAACGCAAAGGCTCATAAGCAAATAGTTTTTCATGCCATTTCACCTCATTTCATGTGGCCAACCTAATTCACAGATGCGCTTCATGCGGCTCGCATGCACGCCGCACCCGAATAAAGTACCAAAAGGGATGGGTGTTGACAAGGGGAAAGTGTGGTACAATAGGCCGTAGCATTGAAACCAAGAAAAGGAGAACCCATGAACATACTCATCAGCAACGACGACGGCGTATTCAAATACGGGCTGAAGCTTCTGGCAAAGTCCCTGATGCAGATGGAGGACGCAAACGTATACGTGTGCGCGCCAGCGCAGGAGCGGTCCTGTGCGGGTCACGGGCTGTTGTTGCACGAGCCCATCCTCGTAGAGGATTTTGACCCGGCCGGCTACGAAGGCGCGAAAGCCGTCTGGAGCTGCAGCGGCACGCCGGCGGACAGCGTGAAGATGGGCATCTCCATCCTGCGCACGAAGGGCGTGGAGATCGACCTGGTCTGCACGGGCATCAACCACGGGTCGAACCTGGGCCGCGACATCCACTATTCGGGCACCATCTCTGCCGCCATGGAGGGGATCTTCATGCACAAACCGGCCATCGCGTTCTCTCTGTGCAGCCACGAAGCCGTGCATTTTGAGGCGTTTCCCGGGCTCATTCCCGAAGTCGTGCGCAAAGCGTACCGCAACCTGCCTGTCGATACGCTGCTGTCCGTCAACGTGCCGGACATCCCTGCGGAGGAGCTGAAGGGCGTGCGCGTCTGCCCCATCGGCCCCCGCGACTATGCCGAGGGCGTGGAGCTCGTCGAGGCGACGGACAAGGGCGGCTACTGGCGCTACGACGCGCCGGCCGTCTACCGCGACAACCCCGACCCCGCCTGGGACGTGAGCGCCTGGAAGGATGGCTGGGTCACGCTGACCCCTGTCCAGATGATGCGCGAAAACGCCCGCGTGATGGATCTCGTGCGCAGTTGGCGCATAGGTCTTGAAAAGTAGCGAAAATAGGTATAAACTTAATTGGTTAACGCACATATTGTGAATCGATTCATATAATTTAGGAGGACCAATCACATGAGAGAAGTAGTCATTGCCAGCGCAGCCAGAACCCCCATCGGTAGCTTCGGTGGCGCCCTGAAGAACACCACCGCCGTTACCCTTGGTAAGACTGTTGTCGAAGAAGCGGTCAAAAGAGCTGGCATCAAGCCCGAACAGGTCGACGAGCTCGTATTCGGCTGCGTCCTGCAGGCCGGCCTGGGTCAGAACGTAGCCCGCCAGGTATCCCTGGCAGCGGGTCTGCCGAAGGAGACCCCGGCTATGACCATCAACAAGGTCTGCGGCAGCGGCCTTCGCAGCGTAGGCCTGGCGGCCCAGATCATCAAGGCCGGCGACGCCGACATCGTCATCGCGGGCGGCACCGAGTCCATGTCCCTGGCTCCCTATGCGATTCCCTCTGCACGCTGGGGCGCGAGAATGTTCGACGCGAAGATGGTCGACGTCATGGTCAACGACGGTCTGTGGGATGCTTTCAACCAGTATCACATGGGCATCACCGCCGAGAACGTCGCCGAGCAGTGGGGCATCACCAGAGAAGAACTGGACGAGTTCTCCCTGAAGTCCCAGCAGAAGGCCGAAGCCGCCATCAAGGCCGGCAAGTTCAAGGACGAGATCGTTCCCGTGGTCATCCCCCAGAAGAAGGGCGATCCCATCGTGTTCGATACCGACGAATATCCGAAGTTCGGCGCTTCCCTGGAGAAGATGGCCAAGTTGAAGCCCGCGTTCAAGAAGGACGGCAAGGTCACGGCGGCCAACGCTTCCGGCATCAACGACTCCGCGGCGGCTCTCGTCGTCATGAGCGCTGAAAAGGCTGCCGAGCTGGGCATCACCCCGCTGTGCAAGATCGTCTCCTACGCTTCCGCCGGCGTCGATCCCTCCATCATGGGCGTTGGCCCCATCCCCGCTTCCAAGAAGGCGCTGGAGAAGGCCGGTCTCACCGTGGACGACATCGACCTGTTCGAAGCGAACGAAGCGTTCGCGGCTCAGTCCGTGGCGGTCGGCAGAGAGCTGCAGATCCCCGAAGAGAAACTGAACGTCAACGGCGGCGCCATCGCGCTGGGCCACCCGATCGGAGCTTCCGGCGCCCGCATCCTCATCACCCTCATCTACGAGATGAAGAAGAGAGGCTGCCACAAGGGCCTGGCCACGCTGTGCATCGGCGGCGGCATGGGCACGGCCATGATCGTGGAGATGTAATCCCCGCGGCAATACAGGCAAACGGAAGGCGGGTCGCTGCGGCGGCCCGCTTTTTTCTTGCGCGTGACCCGCACAGGCTTTTCATTTTGTGTATAATAGGGGACAAGGAGGAAAAAGGGGATGGACGATTACAGGATCAACAATGCAGTGGAAGAGGAAAACCGCTCCGGCGAGTGGACGCAGGCGGATCCGGCAGGCGCGGACGGCGGCTCTGTAGCGGAAGGCCGCGTTACCGTGAGCGGCGTCGGGGTCAGCAAGACAGTTGTCCTTGCAGTCTGCATCGCGCTGCTGGCGGTCATCCTCGGCCTGACGGGCTGGGGCATCCACATGAAGAACGAGGCCGCGAAGGAAGCGGAGGCGCTGGCGCAGAAAGAGCTTGAACTGAAGGCGCTGCAGGCGGAGCAGGAGCTCATCCTGAGCGAGCAGTCCAAGGTGGACCTGATGGCCATGTCCTCGGCTGTCACAGCCGCGCAGGACCTGGTGACGACGAAGTTTTTCTACGAAGCGGTGGGGGATTACACGAAGGATAAGAAGTTTTTCAGCACCGGGATCACCATTCCGTTCACGACGGACGAGACGCTGTTCGTGTACGAGGGGCGCATCGGGATCGGCGTGGACGTCTCGCGGATCTCCTTCGATGTGCGCGAGTCTGAACGCATCATCGTCGTGCGCATGCCCAGGCCTGCCATCCTGTTCCACGAGATCGGCATCAACAGCCTGCGGGTGTACAACGTGAAGGATTCGATCTTCACGGAGATCCACATGGAGGATTACGCCGGGCTGCAGGAGGCGCTGAAGGCGAAGGAAGAGAGCGACGTGAAATCGGACGCGGAGGTTTGGGAGAGCGCGAAAAAGAGCGCCGAAACGACCATCGAAAACCTGCTGCGCGGCTCCCAGCGCAGCCTCGCGGACTACCACATCGTGTTCGTGTGGTCGAAATAGGAGGGCGGCACGATAGACGGCCGCACCGCAGCCCTCGACCTGTTCGACGCGGCTGCGGCGAGGGAGACGGACGCGCAGCGCGCCCGCGAGGCTGAGCTCTATGAACTGGTCGAAGTTCCGAGCATGTAGGAACGCAGTTTTTATACCACTTTCGAATGGATAGTGTTTTACGCAGGTCCGCGAAAGTGGTATAATTTTTGAGCACCATATATCTTAAGCATTCATAGAAAAGGAACATTCGGTATGAGAACACGCATGAAGAAGATCCTGGCGATCGCGCTTGCGCTGTGCCTGCTCTCCGGCAGTTTTGCCTTCGGCGCGCAGCAGCAGACCGGTCTTTCGGGATACGAGCAGAAGCTGCTCGAGCAGTCCAGAGCTGCCACTCGCGCCTTCCTGCAGAACGCTGCCGCTTCTGCTGCGAAGACAAGCGCGAAGGCTCCGGACAAGACCGAACCCGTGCGGGTCATCATCGTGATGGAAGAGACAGGCTCTCTGCTGTCGGAGGATGAGTACTCCGAGAGAGTCGCCCTGAAGACCGCCATCGAAGAGCTGGCGGAAGGCGAGGGCGGCCTGATGGCAGAATCCGTGTCCTTCGGTTACGATTACGACACCCTGCTTTACGGTTTCTCCGCAGACGTGCCTTATGGCCTCATCCCCGCCATCCGCGCGCTGGACGGGGTCAAGGGCGTGCATATCTCCCACATGTACAGCATCCCCGAGGATGACCTGGACATGGAAGAGGAAGGCCTGGACAACGCCTACAGCCAGGCGTTCGTGGGCGTGGACAACACCCTGCGCAATGCCGGCTACACCGGCAAGGGCCAGGTCATCGCCGTCCTGGACAACGCGTTCGATCTGGAGCACGCGGCCTTCTGTGGCGAAGTGGCGGACGCCGTCTTCGCTGAGGGAGACTTCGACGAACTGGAACTGAACGCGGACGTGGAGGGCACCTATTTCAGCGACAAGATCCCCTTCGAGTACGACTATGCCGACGGCGATAACGACGCGCGGCCGGTGAACGACAGCAAGGATCACGGCACCCATGTGGCGGGCATCGCCGCCGCGAACGCCGGACGGATCACCGGATGCGCTCCGGACGCCCAGCTCGTGCTGATGAAGGTCTTCGCCGACGCGACGACCGGCGCCTACGATTCCGATATCTTCGCAGCTCTCGAAGACGCCGTGGAGATGGGCGTGGACGTGGTCAACATGTCCCTGGGTTCCGACTGCGGTTTCTGGGAATATCCTGAAGCAGGCGAACTGGACGCGGAAGCCGTCTACGAAGCCGTGCGGGCTGCAGGGATCACCCTGTGCATCTCCGCGGGCAACGCGGGCCGCTCCACTTCCGGCAATTACTACGGCGCGACCCTCATCGACAGCCCGGACGACGCGACGGTCGGAACCCCCTCCACCTACAGCGCCGGCCTGTCCGTAGCGAGCATCGCCGCGGACCGCGACAAGACCATGATGTCGGCCGGCGAGCTGATCGCCTATAATCCCGGCAGCCTCGATGAAGGCGAAATGCCCGACATCCAGGAAGCGCTCGGAGAAAACGGCCTGCCCTATCTGTACTGCGGGCTCGGATCCGTCGAAGAGATCGAAGAAGCCCTCACGGACGCGGGCATCGATCTGGAAGCGGAAGAGAGCGCGCCCGGCGCCGGCTACATCGCCCTCATCCAGAGAGGCGAGCTCTACTTCACGGAAAAGGTGGAGAACGCGACGAATTACGGATTCGACGCGGTCGTCGTCTTCGACAACACTGAGGCGACCACGCTCATCAACATGGCGCTGGGCACCATGAACGACATCCCCGCGGTCTTCATCTCCCTGGCGGACGGCACCTATCTCGCCGGACGGCTGGAAGAGGATGAAACTCCGATCCTGGAAGCCTGCGACGAGCTCCTGCCCAAGCCCAATCTCCCCAGCGAATTCTCTTCCTGGGGCCCCACGCCCGACCTGAAGCTTAAGCCCGACGTCGCGGCCATGGGCGGCGGCATCTACTCCTCCGTTCCCAATGCGGATCACAACAAGTACAGCTACATGAGCGGCACGTCCATGTCCAGCCCGCAGCTGGCAGGCGTCGCGGCCGTGCTGCGCCAGGCGCTGGCAGAAAGAGGCTTCGAAGGCACCGAGCTGGACGACCTCACCCGCACGCTCCTGATGAACACCGCCACGCCGATCACGGACATCTCCGTCTACGAGTACGAGGGCGAAGAGTACATGGATCTCATCGTGTACTCCCCCAGAGTCCAGGGCGCCGGCCTTGCCAACGTCGTGGACGCCATGAACGCTCAGGCGTACGTAACCGTCGACGACAATGAGGACAGACTGCCCAAGGCTGAACTCGGCCAGTCCGAGGACGGCACCTTCAGCTTCACGTTCACCGTTCACAGCATGGCGGACGAAGAGCTCCAATACATGGTATATCCCACGCCCATCATTCAGGACTTCACGGTCCAGGGTTATGCCTATGAAAACACGTCCATCTACGATCCGGACGACTTCCCCGTAGCCTTCAGCGGCGACGTTGAGTACGACGAAGAGTACGACATGTACATCATCACCGTTCCCGCGGGCGGCGAAGCGACCGTCACGGCCGACCTGGGCGTCGAATTCGCCGAAGGCGGCTATCTCGAATACCTGCTCATGCTGGGCGAACAATTCGAGCTGTTCGATGCGGAAAGCTTCCCCGGCGTCTATGTCGAAGGCTTTATCACCATTGACCCGATGGATCCCGAAACGATGGGCTCCACGCTGGGCCTGCCTTACATGGGCTTCTACGGCAACTGGGGCGCCGGCGACGCGCTCGATTACGAGGCCGACTATTATCTCATGGCGCCGCGCTACCTGTCCTCCATCAGCGCGTACGGCGAATACGATCTGGGCTCGAACATCTTTGAGGTCGACGAAGAAGGCAGCGCCGTCGTCAACTATGATTACCCGGATATCTCCGCTTACAGCGACGGCGGCATGTTCCAGATGGCTGCAACGCACACCTCTCTGCTGCGCGCGGCAAAGAGCATGACGTACGAGATCTACTTCGAGGACGGCGACGATCCCGAAACGCCCATCGAGACTTACACCTACAAGAACGTAGGCCGCACGATCTACGACGAGGCCAATGACGAGTACAGTTATGCCGAGTATATGATCGACAATTTCTGGTTCCCCGATCCCTGGGTCGCTCCGGAAGACACCAACGATTATGACCCGAATGCGCTCGCGGACAAGCCCAACGGCAGGTACCGCATCGACATCACGGTCGAGAATCTGGCCGGCGAGCTCGACGGCTACAGCGAATGGTTCTACGTGGATCAGGACAGCCCCAGCCCGGTCGGCTGGCAGCTGTACGAGGACGAGGAGACCGGCGACGAAATGCTTCTCATCGAAGCGACGGATAACCGCGAGATCAGCGCCCTCTTGCTGGCTCCCGCCGGCGAGGTCACCGATGAAGAACGGCCTTACTGGCCCATCTACACCGACCTCGGCTTCAAGGTCGAGGAAGACCGTGACCCGATGTACGACGCCGTTACGCGCACCGAACACGAAGACGGCAGCGTCACCTACGAGGCCCTGATCAACTGGACCGAGTTCAGCGCAGCCATGGAAGAGCGCGGCATGGATCCCGAGTACATCTACGTTTCCGCTTACGACTACGCCTTCAACTATCACGACACGATCATCCAGCTGAAGGAGATCATGCATCCGGACGGCATCGCGCTCATGCCTGAAACTGCCGAGCTCGAAGTGGGCGATACCTGCGAAGTCATGGCGAGCTTCGTCCCGGCTGAAACGAACTTCACCGAGCTGGCCTGGCGTTCGGATGACCCGTCCATCGCGACGGTCACCGGCGGCGAGGACTGCACGGCCATCATCACCGCCGTTGCGGAAGGCACCACCACGATCCATGCGCTCAGCGTCGACACGCTGGGCGGAGAGGTCAAGCTCTACGCCGACGGCACCATGACGGTCACGGTCGTTCCCGCGTCTGAAGAACCGGTCGAACCGGGCAATGACGATGACGATGACGACGACAATGGCGGCGGAAGCGGCCATGTCTACTACCCGACGGCGGAAAAGAACAAGACCTATGACAGCTTCTCCGACCTGCCCGAAGACGCCTGGTACAAGGACGGCGTCACCTGGGCGCTGGAGAACGGCGTCATGGCCGGCACCAGCGAGGACAACTTCTCGCCGAACGCTGAAGCCACCCGCGCCATGGTCGTAACGACCCTGTGGGCTAAGGAAGGCAAGCCGACTTCCCGCAAGGACGTCACGTTTGAAGACGTAAACGAAGGCGACTGGTTCTACGAAGCCGTCCGCTGGGCGGCAGCCAAGGGCATCGTCGCCGGCTACAGCGAAGAGGAGTTCGGTCCGAACGACCTCGTCACCCGCGAACAGCTGGCCACGATCCTGTACGCTTACGCCAAGACGAAGGGCGAAGGCTTCACCGGCCTCTGGGCCTTCCAGCTCGACTACGAAGACGCGGACGAAGTGGCCGAATGGGCTTACGAGTCCGTCTGCTGGATGACGATGAACGACATCATCACCGGCATGGGCAACGGCAAGCTCGCTCCGAAGGCGAACTCCAACCGCGCGCAGATCGCCACGATCCTGATGAACCTCAGCAAGATCGTCAAGTAAGCGCCACAAAACGGCATGAAAAGGCCGCCCGGATCTCCGGGCGGCCTTGTTTTGTCCATATGTCAGCAGTTTTTCAGATATTCGACCTCTGCCGGGGTCAGGCGGCGGTACGTGCCTTCATGCAGCCGGCCGAGCTTGATGTCGCCGATGGCCGTGCGCTGCAGGTCGAGCACCGTGTGGCCGACGGCTTTGCACATGCGCCGCACCTGGCGGTTGCGGCCTTCACAGATCTTGATCTCCAGAGTCGTCATGTCGCTCTTTTCCTTCAGGATCGTGACCCACGCAGCTGCGGTCTTCTTCTTGTCGCCGATGTCCACGCCGTTGCGCAGCGCCCACAGCTCGTCCTTGCTGAGATAGCCCGCCACGACGGCAACGTACGTCTTCCAGACCTTCTGGGACGGGTGTGCGACGTGGTAGGCGAGATCCCCGTCGTTCGTGAGTAGCAGCAGGCCGCGGGTGGCGCCGTCGAGCCGCCCCACCGGGTATACGCGCGCCGTCACGTCCGTCAAAAGCGACAGTACGGTGGGCCTGTCCTTGTCGTCCGACGTCGTCGTGATGAAGCCTGCTGGCTTGTTGAGCGCGTAGCAGACGCACTTTTCCGGCGCTTCCACGGGCCTGCCGTCCACGACGACCACGTCGCCTTCCTGCACGTCATAGCCGGGCGTCTTCATGACGGCTCCGTTGATCTTCACTTTTCCCGCCGCGGTCAGCTCGTCCGCCTTCCTGCGCGAGCAGATGCCCGCCTGAGCGATGTATTTGTTCAAACGCATGGTCGTTCCTCCGTTGCATTCAGGTGTTTCCTTATTATAGCCCAAACGCGGTCAAAGCGCAAAGACCGAACCTGACTCAAAAGAAAAACCCCGCGCGAAACGGCGCGGGGCTGAGAACGCGGAGAATGGCCCCCGGGTCCGCTTACTTTCTCTTGCACTCCTTCGGGGTGACGCAGGTGCCGGAGGCTCTGCATACGACGATGGGCTCTTCGAGGAAGTCGGCCGCGGAAGCGGAGATGTCCTTGCGGGAGACGACGACCTTGCGGGCTTCGAAGACCATGTGGCGGGACGTGTTGCCGATGCGGTCGATCTCGCCGTAGGCTTCGATGTAGTCACCGGCGTAGGTGGGCGCCAGGAACTCCACGTTATCGTATGCGCAGAACAGACCCTCATCGCCGTCCAGCTTGATCAGCAGCTCGGTGGCCACGTCGCCGAAGAGGTGGACCATGTGAGCGCCGTCAACCAGCTCGCCGCCGTAATGAGCGTCCTTCGCGGACATTCTGAGTCTGATCATAGAAGTAATCTTTTCCATTTTGAAATCCTCCTTGTATAAAAAACTAAATGTTTTCGCTTATTGTTTTGGCTTTTTGACCAAAGGGCAAGAGTAACCATCCATAGTATACAGCATTTGTGGCAAAAAACCATATTATCATTTACTTTTGCCGAAAAAATTGGTATTATACTATGAGGATAGACTAGGTGCAGTAGGCGAATACCGCACCTTGTGAAAAGTCTAACAAAACGATCATGTTTTTCTATAAGGAGGACAAAGCTATGCAGAAACATGCACCCAATCCGTACGGCACTTACAGAGTCATCTCCCCGAAGGGAGTCCTGCCTCAGCCGGCGGATGTCATCGACAACGACATGGAGATCTGGGACAACGAAGTCCTGATCGACGTTCAGACCCTGAACATCGACTCCGCGTCCTTCACCGAGATCGTCAGACGCGTTCTGAACAAGAAGCCTGCCGAAGTCACCACGCAGGAAGAGATGGATGCCATCGGCGCCAAGATGAAGGAGATCGTCGCGAAGGCCGGTAAGCATAAGAATCCCTGGACTGGTTCCGGCGGCATGCTCATGGGCACCGTTGAGCAGGTTGGCGACAACTATGTCGGCGACCTCAAGCCCGGCGATAAGATCGCTACGCTCGTTTCCCTGTCCCTCACCCCGCTGCGCATCGACGAGATCGTTGCCATGAGACCGGCCATCGACCAGGTCGACATCAAGGGTAAGGCCATCCTGTTCCAGTCCGGCATCTATGCGAAGCTGCCCGACGACATGCCCGCAGGCACCGCGCTGTCCGCTCTGGACGTCGCAGGCGCTCCCGCGCAGGCAGCCCGTCTGGTCCAGTCCGGCCAGAAGGTCATGGTCATCGGCGGCGGCGGCAAGTCCGGCCTGCTGTGCCTGTACGAAGCCAAGAAGAGAGCTGGCGTCACCGGCCTGGTAGTCTGCGCTGCAGGTTCCCAGAGATCCGAAGACAGAGCCAGAGCCCTCGACCTGGCCGATGAATACTTCCACATGGATGCTACCGACGCTGTCGGCATGTACGAGAAGGCCATGGAGCTCACCAAGGGCGAGCTGTTCGACGTGGTCATCAACTGCGTATCCATCGAGAACACCGAAATGGCCTCCATCCTGTGCACCAAGGATCTGGGCACCGTCTACTTCTTCTCCATGGCCACCAGCTTCACGAAGGCTGCCCTGGGCGCTGAAGGCGTAGGCAAGGACGTCACCATGATCATGGGCAACGGCTATGCCAAGGGTCACGCGGAGATCACGCTGCAGGTTCTCAGAGAACACGAAGGCATCCGCAAGCTGTTCGAAGAAATGTACGCATAATAGAGCAACGCGCATAGAAAAAGGAGAAACATTTTTATGGCACGCTATTTCAAGGACATCGAGCTGTGGAAGGACGTTACTGAAGAACAGTGGAACGACTGGCATTGGCAGGTCGCGAACAGAGTTTCCACGGTCGAAGACCTGAAGAAGGTCGTTAACCTCACCGAACAGGAAGAAGCGGACATCCGCGAAGTCGCCAAGAACTTCCGCATGGGCATCACCCCGTACTACGCTTCCCTGATGGATCCGGACGATCCCCGCTGCCCCGTCAGAATGCAGGCTGTTCCCGTCATCGCCGAAAACCACAGAAGCGATGCCGACATGCTTGACCCGCTGCACGAGGACGAAGACTCCCCGGCTCCCGGCCTCACCCACAGATATCCGGACAGAGTTCTGTTCCTCATCACCGACCAGTGCTCCATGTACTGCAGACACTGCACCAGAAGAAGACTGGCCGGCGAGACCGACGGCGCCAGATCCCTGGAAGACATCGATAAGTGCATCGAGTACATCAGAAAGACTCCGGTCGTCAGAGACGTTCTGCTCTCCGGCGGCGACGCTCTTCTGGTGGAAAACGACGTGCTCGAGTACATCATCTCCAAGCTGAGGGAGATCCCCCACGTGGAGATCGTCCGTATCGGTTCCAGAACGCCTGTCGTCTGCCCGATGCGCATCACCGACGATCTGGTGAACATGCTGAAGAAGTATCACCCGATCTGGCTGAACACCCACTTCAACAACCCGAAGGAAGTTACCGAGGATTCCAAGAGAGCCTGCGCCAAGCTGGCTGACGCCGGTATCCCCCTGGGCAACCAGTCCGTTTTGCTGCGCGGCATCAACGACTGCCCGCACATCATGAGAGAGCTGGTCCAGAAGCTGGTCCAGATGAGAGTCAGACCGTACTACATCTATCAGTGCGACCTGTCCCTGGGCATCGAGCACTTCAGAACGCCCGTTTCCGCCGGTATCGAGATCATCGAAGGCCTGCGCGGCCACACCTCCGGCTACTGCGTTCCGACGTTCGTCATCGACGCGCCGGGCGGCGGCGGCAAGACTCCGGTCATGCCCCAGTACATCATTTCCCAGAGCCCGGGCAAGTACGTCCTGCGCAACTACGAAGGCGTTATCACGACCTACACCGAACCGACCGATCTGCCGAAGCTGCCCTGCACCTGCGACTACTGCACCGGCAAGAAGAAGTACGAGTACGAAGGCGTGGAAGGCCTGCACAGAGGCCAGAGACTGGCTATGGAGCCCCAGGATCTGCTCAGACACAGAAGAAACAAGAAGTAATCGCTTCGCGAGCAACCAGGCATTGGAGGGCGGAAATTCGTTTCCGCCCTCTGTTTTCCACTGAACCACCGAAAAGACAGGAGAGTCTATGGGCTTTGTAGCCGATATCCAGGAAAAATACAGGACCGTATCCATCGTGGGCATGGCCAAGAACGCGGGCAAGACCACGGCGCTCAACTATCTGCTCGAGGAGGCCTACGACGAGGGCCTTCGGATGGGGGTCACCTCCACCGGCCGCGACGGAGAGACGAGCGACCTCGTGTTCGAGACGGACAAGCCCAAGGTCTACCTGTTCGAAGACACGATCGTGACGGTTCCCGAGCAGCTGTACGGCCTCGCCGAGACGAGCCTCGAGATCCTGAAGCGCACCAGCTGCCGCACGGCGCTCGGCCAGGTGCTGATCTGCCGGGTCGCTCGCAGCGGATACGTGCAGATCGCGGGTCCGGGCAGCATCGCCGAGCACAAGAAGCTGTGCGAGCAGATGTTTTCCTACGGCATTGACATGATCTTCATCGACGGCGCCATCGACCGCAAGTCCATCGCGGACCCGTCCACCTCGGACGCCATCATCCTGTCCACCGGCGCGGTCATCTCGCGCAAACTCGGCACCGTCGTGGAGGAGACGATCCACGTTGTCAACATCTACAACAGCCCGCTCGTTTCGGATGAAAAGCTGCGGGCGCTGCTGGAAAAGGAGGATCGGGACGCGTTCCGCATCCTCACGATCGACAAGGACTACCGCGTCGAGGTGGTGCCCGTCGCCACAGCTCTCGGGGCGGGCGCGCTCGTGGACGCCGCCATCACCGAGGACACCCGCTGGGTCTACATCCCCGGCGCCATCACCGAGCGCATCCTCGACCGCATCGCGCCGGCCAAGCTGAAGCAGGTCACCATCGTGCTGCCCAACCCCACGAAGGTGTTCGTTTCCGCGCTGCGCTGGCAGCAGCTGCGCAAGACGGGGCTGAAGGTCGAAGTCCTGGAGAACATCCGGGTGGCGGCCGTTACCGTCAACCCGTTCTCCCCGCACGGCTACAGCTTTGACCGCGACCAGCTTCTCGCCGCCGTCCGGCAGGCGCTGCCCGGCATGCCCGTCGTGGACGTCAGAACAGGAGGCTTAGAGCTGTGAGCACCGCGTATAAAAGGCCTCTGAGCAACACCAATACGAGGCAGGCTGTGGGGTTTGCCTACGTGTGGGACGAGATCGGCCCGCATACCCCCTATGGATCCAAGCTCAAGAAGGAATTCCGGCCGTACATGCCCGGAGACGAGGGCGAGTTGCGGAGCCACCTGGACGACATGGAGCGCCTCGCCGAGACCGTGTGCGCAAAAGAGATGCTCGTGAACCAGATCCTGTCCGACCTGTGCGAGCTGAAGGAGATCGGCCTGTCCGTTTCGAACAGCGCCGCCCAGACGCTCAGCGTGCCGGAACTGTTCAACATCAAGAGCTTTCTCGTGCATGCCCGCCGGGTCCGCAAAAGTCTCGCGGACGCGATGGGAGAGGTGCCGGAGCGCTACCTCCTCGCGAATACGGACGATCTGCTGGACGTGATGGATCCGTCCGGTGAGTACCTGGACACGTTCTTCGTGTACGATTCGTTCTCGGAAGCGCTGGCTTCTTACCGCAAGGAAGCCCGCGAGATCGAACAGGCCGTTCGCCGGGTCAAAAAAGGCATACGCGAGAGGCTGCAGCGCGAGCACGGCTTCTTCCTGACGCCGAAGTTCGAGCTGTCCGTGCCGCGGGCGAACCGCGAGCTGCTGGAGAAGGCCGAGGGCATCGCCGAGCTTGAGCGCACCGGCGAAGACTACATGAACATCGTGTTCG
>JAIKZT010000049.1 GCA_024682015.1 Clostridia bacterium | reverse complement strand
CTGTCGCCATCGCCCATGTACAGGTCGCTCTCGTCGCGGTAGTTCGCATCCGAAGCCGCAACGCCGCGGTCTTCCTTCACGTCCAGATTGTTCATCTCTGCCGAAGCGACGGCTTCCGCCACGAACGGCCGCTGGCAGTCGATGTAGATATTGACGGACGGATTGCTCGCGACCAGGGCGTTGCCCGCCATGTCGGTGACCCAGCTGGTCGTCTTGGTGAACCCCTTGGCGCTGGAAGCGCTGTTGGGCTTGGCGACCTCGAGCAGGGTGTACTGCGTCGTCATCGGATCTCTGCGCGCCATCTGCTTCAGGTCGATGTCCGCGTCCTTGTGCACGAGCGCGGACTTGCTGCTCGGCGCGGCGGAAAGATCCAGATTGGTGATGGTGGTGAGGCCCGTCTGCGTCGCGGGGACCGTGTACTCGAACGTGAGCGTGGACGTATTCTTCCGCTCAGACGCGTTTGGGCCTCTGTTCTCGAGCTTCGTAAGCGCAGCGTAGCGCATCACGGGATCGTCCTCCACCAAAAGGCCGATGTACACGGTATTCTTGTTGGGGATCTTGTCCGCGAAGCGCACGGGTTCGCTCATGCCCAGTTCGATGACGATGGTCTCGCCAGGCTGGAAATTGTTCGTCTCCCCGACGATGGCTCCGTCGACCTTCTTCAGGATGCGCGTATTCCGCACAGTCGCCTTCGGCGCGGTGCCGTCGTAGAACGTGACCGCAGCGCCTTTGCCCGAACCGCCGCACGTGCAGGTCTTTGCGCCGCCGTTGTAGTAGTACGGCACGTTGCGGAACTCGATGGCCATGTCGAGATACTGCCCAGCAGGCGACACGCCGTTGATCGTGCTCCAAAGGCTGTTGTCTCCGTTGATGTTGGTCTGTACCGCAGTATACTCCGCGTTCCCGACCCGGTTATATTCGCCGGAGCGGGGAGGGAAGATATAGTACACGTAGTAGTTATCGACATCCTGCGTGCTGTCCGGGCTCTGCGTCAGATAGAGGAGCGAGTTCGTCTGGCCCGTGATCGTCTGGGACTTCCTGTTGGGCCAACTGCCCCACGTATGCTTGTGCTCATAGTTGTGCATCGTGTTGGAGTAGTTGATCTCCACGTGCTCCGTCCGGTCCATCAGATACGCGATGTAGGTCTTGTAGAATCCTCTCCAGTAGAACTCCTTGTCCTCGCCCACCTTCGTATCGTAGGAAAAATTCTCAAATTTCAGAGCAGCCACGGCATTGTATCTCCAGCTGCTCATGTATTTCTCGTAATACTCGCTGTTGCTGCCGGTGTACGCGTTGAAGATCGCCAGTTCCGGGGTCCTGTCCAATATGTATTCCACAGGGTCATCCGCCCAGACCGGCAAGGCAAACCGGGGGATGAGAGCTGCGCACAGGCAGACGGCCAGAACGGCGGACAAGAGACGTTTTGCTTTCATCGTCTTTCTCCTTGTTGTCGGGAATAGGTTGCCGGATCGTACACCGGCTCTTGAAGGGAGCCAAGTGCGGCCAAGGCAGATCCGAATGATCCGGATCTGCCTTGGGAATGGTTGGGTATGTGATTATTTGTCTTCAGTCGTCAGGACCAGCGTGCAGAAGTTCTTCAGCATGGTCGCGACCTGCGCCCTCGTGGCCTCGGCCTTCGGCTTCAGCGTGTCGGGCGTGACCCCGCCTAAGACGTTCAGTTTGATCGCCCAGTCAAGCGCGGCCTTCGCCCAGTCGGAAGTCTCTTCTCCGTCGGTATAGCGTCCCAGGATGTATTCCATGGTCAGCACCTTTTCGATGCCGCGATACTTCGCGTAGCCGTACAGGATGGCTGCCAGCTGTTCGCGGGTCACCGCATCGTCCGGGCCGAAGTCTTCCCCGTAACCGGACACGATGCCCTCGCAGGCCGCCCAGGCCACGGCATCCGCGTACCAGGCGTCCTCCGCCACGTCGGCGAACTCTGCCTTCTCTTCCGCTTCCGGCTGACCCGCCAGGTTCCACAGCATCCGCACGATCATCGCGCGGGTGGCGGTGGCTTCCGGGCTGAAGATGCCTTCCGCCGTGCCGCCCATGATGCCGTTCTCCAGCACGAAGTGGACGCCGTCGTGGTACCAGTCGGTGGGCTTGATGTCCGTGTAGGCTGCCATCGGGCAGACGTTGTCCTTGCCGCACTTCTCGTACAGCTTCAGCAGGCCGCCCTCATCGCCCTTGCGCAGGCGAACGGCTTTGCGGAACATCATCGTGGCATTGTCAGCCGTGTACGTGCCGTTCATGAAGTTCGCGACCGCGTCGTACAGCAGCGTGCCTTCAGCGATGTCGATCTCGCCTTCTGCCATCTCGGGCTTCATGGACGGATCGACGACGAACACGCCAGCGCTCGCTGCGCCTTCCGTCTGATCGGCGGTCAGCGCGATCTCGATCGCGTCGCCCACCGCCAGTTCCTCCGCGTGCAGGCCGATGAAGCGGCCTTCCGCGTCGTACAGCGCGATGATGGCTACAGCGCCTTCGACGCCGCCATTCCTGAACGTGACCGCGATGGCTCCGTCTTCAACCTTGACGTCCGTCACCTTGACCTTGTCCGGGTTCGTTGCCGGCAGGACCTTCGCCTCGCGGCTCAGTTCCACGCCGCAGACCGTGCAGTACACTACCTCGTCGCAGCTGCCGTCCGTCTTTTCGGTCGGCTCCACAACGTTCTCGCGCACCGGCTCACCCGGCGTGTGGCCGAGCGAGGCGACCGGCCTGGTCTGCGTCTTGCCGCACACCGCGCAGGTGAGGGTCTCCTCGCCCGCCTCGGTGCAGGTCGGCGCAGTCGTGACCGTCCATTCGCCCCAGGCGTGGTCGGTGACCGTCAGAACGCCCGGAACGTACGTGATCTTATAGTTAGCCGTTACGTCGGCATCGCCGCTCTTGATCGCGGCCTCGCTCGGCGTGATGACGCCGCTGTCCGTGATCTCGCCGGTCGTACCCGCCGCCAGCGTGACCGCCGCCAGCGTGTGGCCGCTGAGCGCGCCGTCCAGCGCCGCCTGCGCAAGGCCTGTATCGATGGCCGCGTCGAGCTCGACCGTCTGGTTCGCCGCCGTGACCGTTACAGGCCGCTGCGCGATCGTGAAGTCGGTAGAGCAGACGGCCGCTGCATACAGTTCGCTCTCGGCGATCTCCGCCTTCAGCGTGTATTCGCCGGCCTGCGTCGGAGCAACCGCGCCGATCGCCGCGCCGCCCTTCACGCTGTACGTGTACGTGACCGCGCCATTGCCGGTATTGCCGGAGATGCCGGGTGCGTTCGCCGCATCGCCGTACGTCCAGCCTTCGAGGCTGACGCTCGGCGTGATCGGCGTCTTCAGCGTCCAGTGGGCTGTGAGGGTCATGCTGCCGGTTACGGTATCCGCATCGAAGTTCCACAGCACGTCTCCGTTGTACCAGCCGGCAAAGTTCCAGCCGGTCTTGCCCGGTTCCTCCGCCGGTCTCGCCACGGTCGCGCCGTAGCCCAGGGTCTGCGCCGCAGGGACTGTACCTTCGCCGCCGTTCAGGTCGAAGCTGACGGTGTAGGCTTCGCTTTCGAAAACCGCCACCGCTGTTACGTCGCTCTCGGGCATCGCGAAGCTGATCGTCGAAGCCGCCTCATCGGCGACCGTCACGCCGGTCAGCAGCCAATTCTTGAAGCGGTAGCCCGCATCCGGCGCCGCCGTCAGGGTGACCGTCTCACCGGCAGCGTATTCACCGCCGCCGACAGCCGTACCGCCGGTCGAGTGGGATACGCGCACCGCATTCATGGCGCTGTCCGCGTTGAGCGCCAGAGCCGCTTTCAGATACGCGCCTTCCGAGACCTCCAGGAGTCCTTCGACAAAGCCCTTGGAGCCGGCCAGATAGCTCAGTTTGCCCTCGGGGCTGACCGAGATCGAGCCCTCTGCGGCTAAGCTGCGCCACGTGATCCTCTCCGGATCGACGGCGAAGCTCTTGCCGCCCGAAGTGACGCCCATCACCTTCAGGGGAACGCCTGCCGCGTCCGCATCCGTGCGGATGACGCCGTCCGTCGGGATCGCGCCGTCCGCCATCACGAGGATGGACGAGAGGTCGCCGAAGCCCGGATGCATGAGCGTCATGGCCTGCGGCGCCGTCTTATTGCCATTCGGGTCCACGGCGTACAGTTCAATGGTATGGGTCGCCGCACTGTCAAAGTCCGGGACCGCGATCTGGCAGCTGAACACGCCGTCGTTATCCGGGCTTAAGGCCAGCACGTTCTCAACGCCGCCGTTCAGCCGGTAGCAGAGCGAAGCGTCGCTGTCCGTGATGCCGGCCACGGTGATGGCGCCGTTCTCGCCGAAGGGCGCGCCGCTGGACGGAGAGCTGAGCAGCAGCCTCGGCGCAGTGGTATCCACGTCGAAGGCATACGTCGCGGAGAAGGCGTCGCCGTCTTCATCCGCCTGTCCCGTGATGGTGAGCTGGTGGCTGCCCTCCGTCAGATCGGTCAGTTCGATGGCCGACGTCATCCCGGTGATGAACCCGCCGGGAGGCCTTACGCCCTCGGGCAGCTCCCACAGGTCGCCATCGTCCAGCGTCCACATGCCCGTCACGGCTTCGTCGAACGTCGCCGTCAGGCTCAGGCTGCTGGCCGTAAAGACCGTCTGCGCATTGCTGTTCACGATGGTCGTCGTGCCGTCCGCGTTAGCCTGCATGACGTCGTTGGCAGCATCCTTCGTGTTGAGGAGCGTCTTGCCGCCGCCGGTGAGGGTCAGCTGCGGGGTCCGCGCCACAGGCAGCGGCATCACCGCCGTCGCGTACTCGGCGCCGCGGACGAGGCGGTCCGGTTCGCCGTCCCCATCGGTATCCATTTCGTTGAAGGGGGTGATCCCCACATAGTAGCTCTGTCCGCCGGTAAGGCCGGTCGTGACCATGTCGAATTCCGTCGCGTTGGGATCGTTGCCCTTGGGCACGCGCGCGGTGTAGCTGCCGCCCACTTCAAAGTCAGTGGCGCCGGCTTCAGCCTTGTCGAAGCGCAGATCCTGCACCGTCGTGGGCGTGCCGTCCGGGTTGTAGACGGTAGCCAGGTAACCCTTCGTGCGGGCGTCGTCCGTGTAGGGCACCGAGACGCTGTACTTCAGGTCGCCGGAAGCCGCAGCCGCCGCAGAGGCGATCTCCGAAGGCTCGTAGCTGTTCGAAACGACGATCCTGGCGGGATAGGCCGCCGCGTCGGCGTTGTCCGCGCTGTAGAGCATGGCGTTCAGCTGCTCATCCTTCGCGTAGACCGCTCGGATGAAGTAATTGCCGCTGGGCAGATCCGGCAGGAGCTCGAAGACTGCCTCGCCAGAAGCCGTATCCTGCGTCGTGCCGATGCCGTAGCCGGGATCCTCGGGATCCGTGGTCTCGCAGAGGTAGAAGCTGATACTGTCCAGATCGTCCAGCCTGCTGCCGGCCCAATTCGCCTTGATGAGGCGGGTATCGGGGTCGCCGGGATCCGTCGCGATCTGCGCGCTCACGTCCGTCAGCGCGGGCAGTTCGTTCACGTTGTACAGGATGACGTCCGCCAGCCTGCTGGTGTGCAGATACCAGTTCCTGTCGAAATACGCGCTGTCCGTAACGGTAAAGCCTATCGTCGCCACGCCCGTATCCTTGTTCCAGGTGATGTTGGCGTTGGCAGTCTCGTTCGCAGCCAGATCGGCCGCGACGCGGGCCTCGTAAGCTTCATCCGTCTCGCCTTCATGCTGCCTGGGCACGTCCTCGTACCACTTCAGCGGCAGTCTGGCGCCCGTACCGTCCTGGTTCTCCGTCACCGCGAAGCCGCTGGCCAGGGATCTCGCCTCGGCCAAACTGCCCGCCGCGTAGTTCACCTGCACCATGGTGCTGGCGTTGTCCGCGTTGAACTCGCCCAGGTTGAACTTGTGCGTCGTCTTGTCGATCGTGGACCAGGCGCCCTTGGCAGCCATCAGCATCAGGTCGCCGTCGGACAGGACCTGCGCCGGCACGCCGGGATCGAAGTTCGTTCCCACGTGCGCGTACAGCGTGCGGCCCGTCTCGGGATCATAGGCCACCGGGAAGTCGATAGGCTCACCCTGGTAGTCGTTCAGCGTCAGCAGGGACGGATACGTGGGTTTGGCGTAATTGCCGCCTGTGCCGATGTGGACGCTGCTCTCGCCCCAGTAATAGGTGAGGCCGACCTTTACGCTCAGGACCTCGATGGCGCCCCAGATCTTCTTCGTGGAGATGCCCACATCGCACCCTGCGATCGTCGTGCCGCCGACCACGGGGATCGACTCGGGCACCTGCAGACGCACACGGGCGAACATCTCGAAGAACCAGTCGTTGTACTCCTTCCCCAAAAGGATGATGTATCCGTTGCCGGCGATGGTCTTCTCGAACAGGTCCACGTAGATGCTTGCCTGCAGTTTCAAGTCGGGATACCACCACAGACCCAGCTGGATCTGCTTGATGACGGTAATGGAATCAGCGATCTTCAGGTTCGTGGCCTGCAGGTTGATGCCGGACAGCGACACCTCGAGTTTCGCCTTGCCGTCCAGGATCTGCACGATGCTGAACGATGCCGCGAGGATCAGTTTCAGGGGCGGCACGCCCGACGTCATGAAGATCGTGTCGTAGATGTTCGACACGCCTCCGCCTCCGCCGGTGAGCCAGACCACGCCGCAGCCGTCGATGTTGAGGCCGGGTTTGAACCCTCCCACGAAGAAGTAGAGGGAATCGGGGATGGGCACGTCGTTGCGGCTCTTGAAGCTCAGCGAAGCCTCCAGCGAGAAACTCGAGAGCTGCATGCTGCCGCTCAGGCCGAAGGACCAGTCGTTGATGGTGTTGACGGTCAGAACGCCCGTGATGTTGGGCAGTCCCTCGATCATGTTCTTGACGCCCACGGACACGGTGAAGTTCAGGCCGACGAAGCCTTCCCCGCAGCCGAACAGGATGTCCTTGACCATGACGGAGGCCGCGACGCCCTTCTTGTTGTTGCCGCTCGTATCCGAGTCGTTCATGTCGAGCGTCGTCAGTTTTTCGTACCGTCCGCCGTTGTAAGCGTACTGATAGATGCTGGCGCCGCGCCAATCCTTCCAGAGTTCCTGCATGCGGCCGAAGTAGCTGGCCGTGCCCTGGTCGGTGTCATCGTCCGCGGGACTGCGCATGAACTTCAGCGACAGGCTCGCCGAGAAGGAGATGACCCGTCCGATCTCCTCATCGCCGTCCTTCATCACGCCGAGCTGGCCGTAGGCGAGTTTGAAGACCATGCCGGCCAGTTTCTGCGCCAAGCTGTAGAGATTTGGCCAGATGAGGGTGATGGGCTGGGCGGTCGAATTGGCGTTCGTCCGGTTGCCGTTCTTATCGTAGGTGATCAGGCTGAAATCGAACCCCTGCTGCAGCTTCGTCAGGGCCGCTTTGCCGGTCCAGACGGAGCTGCGCTCGTCGGAGGTGTACAATTCGCCGTCGAACTCCACGCAGATGGCGGAATCCTTCGCAAAAGCGCCTTTCGCGTAATCCTCGTAGTAGATGGTCATCGTGCCGCCTTCGAAGTCGAGGCAGTTGTTGATGGTGACCATGTTGTCGACCTTCGTCTCGCGGGTCTTGTCGTCGACGGTCTTCTTGCTGACGGCGGTGTAATAGTAGAATCCCTTCAGCTTGCCGTTCTCGTCGTTGAACTTGTACCGCTTGTCCCCGATGAACTGGCCGCGCAGCACGAGCGGGATCTCTTTATAGTTCACCTCGTCCTTGTACTTGCCGTTCTGATAGGCCTTGTCCTTGGCGGAGAAGGCCTTGAAATCGTCTTCGCTGGCGAAGGACATCAGCACGTAGTGAAGCGGGTCATCCACGGACGCGGGGGTGCCGTACTTGGCGACTGCCAGGATGCCGTAGAGATCGTTGCGGTACTTCTCCTCGTCGGACACCGCGAACTGCAGCACCTGGGCGGTCTGCTTCTGGTACTGCTCCGTCACGAGGCCGCCGGAGACCGCGCCGTCCGACCACTCCAGCTGCAGGTACCAGCTGCCCTTCGTCAGGGCGGCCTTGTTGCCTTCGGGGTCCACGAGGTCGTCGTCGAGAACGATGTCCGCTATGCCTTCGTTGAAGGTGATGGTGTTCGAATCGACCCGGATGGGGGTCTTTTCGCTGTCGTCGCTGTTATAGACGAGGAATTCGCAGTCGCCTTTCTGCAGAGACGTCTCCAGGAAAGCGGCGTTGCCCACCGCCACGTACAGATGCCGCGTGCCGGAGGAGTACACCGTACCCGGCTCCATCTGGTTGAACGTGACCCGCGGAATGTTGCCGTCGCTGCCCGGAAGCAGGATGTAGCTCACCTTCTGTCCGAGCAGGTTTTCGTTCACAAGCTCGGCGCTGTCCCCTTCCGTCTTGTAGACGCAGACGGTGATCCGCTCATAGGAAGCGCTCTCCAAAGGCTTCGCCTCGAAGTACAGCGGCCGGGTGATGGTATCCCCCACCTTGAAGCTATTCGAGGAGATCTTGACCGGCTCGGAGCTGTCGAAATTGACGCCCTCCAGCGGCTGGCCGTAGTTGTCCAGCGGGCGAAGATTGCTCGTGGTGTAGATGGCCATGATGACGGTATCGTAGTCCTGGGCGGTGTCACCCGCGAAGTTCTCCGCCGAAACGTTGACGGAGAAGTCCGCGATGCCCTGCTCGCTCTGGCGTTCGTAATCCGTGCGCTCCGCGTTCAGGGCCAGCCGCAGGGGCACGTTCATGTTCACGGCCACGTTTCGGCTCAGGTCCACCTTGCGGTTGGAATAGACGCCGTAATAGGTCGTGACGGGCCCTTCGGACAGGTCGTAATACAGCGCGCAGGCGCTGTCCGCCGTCAGATAGGTATTGACGGCGTTCGTGAAGGTCAGCGCCGGGTTCGGGTCGAACTCGAACAGCGTGCTCGCCAGATCGTTCCAGTGAGCCACCGATACCTTTTCCGGGACATTTTCGGAAACGGTATAAGCCGTGATGGCCGGGTCAGCGATGTCGTCGACCGCGTAGAAGCTTCTGAGCCTCTCGCTGCCGGGCAGGGTCTGCTCCGTCTTCAGCGTGCTGTTCCCCGCGTCGGTGACCATCTGGTAGTAAGCGAAGTCCTGGCCGCCGAGGCTGGTGTCCAGCAGGACGCGGGCCCGGACTTTCTCCGTCGTGCCCGACGCGCCCAGAGAGATGGCCACCATGCCGTGGTTGTCCGCATCCGGATTCGGCAGTTCGATGGCCTGCGTGAAGGTGATGCCCTCCACGCTCCACTGCGCGACGATCCTGCCGTTGCTGTCCTTTTGCACCTGCATGGCCGAGGAGTTCTTGTCGGGGTAGGAGCCGCCGAACAGGTACTCCCGGGCGCCGCTTCCCTCGCCGACCTTAAAGGAGACGAAAGAGGTGTCGTAGCGCCCGCTGCGGTAGAGCAGGTCTTTGTTGTTATCCGATTTTTTCAGGATGCTGCCTTCCTCGGTGGCGATGTGGAAACCGCCGTTGTCGCCGGACACCGTTACGACGATGTAGCCGTCGTCCAGCTGGTAGAGGTTTCCATCCATAGCCTGGACGGCAGTGGCCGCCTGGGGCAGCATCAGCGCTGCGCAGAGCAGTATGCTCAGGAACCGTTTGAGATGTTTCATTTCTTCCGCCTCCTTCTCTTACTCTGCGTAGAGCAACGTGCGGTAGGACTGCCTGGACTGGGTGAGGATGTACAGCGTGTAGAAGCCTTCCGCGTCCAGATCGAACCAGCCGCTCTCATCTACGGCAAGCCCCTCATCGACGAGCTTCAGCTGGCCTTCCGACCACCGGCCCTTGACGAGGATGACCCTGCAGGGTTCACCCGGGATCTGCAGGTTGCCGACGGACAGCTGGTGCCTGCCGACGCTGATGCTGAGCGTGCCGTTCAGTTCTGTCGGATCGCCGTCGACGGTGACCGCCGGGAGCGACGCGCTGATGATCTTCACGGAGCGCGCGGCCGTGGCAACGTTGCCGGCATTGTCCGCTGCGGTGTAAATGACGGTGTAGACGCCCGGCCGGTTCAGCTGGACTGCGGAGTCGTCGCAGATGAGCGACGCGCGCAGGTCGGCTTCGCCGGTGCCGTTGTCCCACAGGGCGATGCCCGCCTCCAGTTTCTCCGTAAGCTCCGCGGCTGATGCGCCCTCGGTCAGGGTCACGGTGGAGGGACTGAAGCTCATGATGGGCGGCGTCAGGTCGCCGCTGTCCACGGTGAACACCAGTCTCGCCGCGTTGCCGGCCTTGTCGAAGCCGACCGCGGTGAAGTTGCCGGTGCTCGCCAGGGTCAGCGGGATGACCCAATAGGTATTGCCGTCCGCATCCGTCTGGGGGCTTCCCGCCGCGCCGACGGTGACCGCGGCAGGACCCGTTACCTCGAGCCTAAAGTAGCTGCGGTCGTCCGTGAAGCGAAGCTCGGCCCGGTATTCTTCGCCCGAAGCCGCGCCCGGTGTCTCCAGGGAAAGGACCGGCGCGCTGCTGTCGATGATCATACCGCTATCGGCCTTGAACGTGACGGGCCTTGCGCCAGGATCGTTCGGATCCGGCAGCAGATTGCCCGCCATGTCGACGAACGTGTAGGCGCCCGTCTCTTCCATGTCCGTAAGCGTTACCACGTAGGGGTTCGCCGCGCTGTAGACCGTATTGCCGGGAACGACGCCGGGACCGCCGATGCAGTAGACGTCCTCGTCGAACAGGGCCTTCACCTTCTCCTGATACGCGTCCTCGAAGCCCTCTCTGACGACGGGCTCGTATTCGAACCAGACGTCCGGGGAGACCTGGTCGATGGTGCCGCCGGGCAGCGTAAGCGTTACCGCGGCGCTCTGGCCGTTGGGCGCGTACACGCGGACCATGACCTCCTGATCGTACGGGACCATCACGTAGTCGGGCTGCGCTGGATCGGGATAGTGAGGCACCTCGCCGCTGCCGCGGAAGTAGATGCTCACCAGCTGGTCGTCGAAAGCGCCGGCCACCGTCGGTCCGTAGGCCGGGTAAGAAGTGTCTACCTTGTCGGCGAAGTACACCTCGGCTTCTTCGCGCAGTTCGGGAACGTCGGGGGATGTGCCGATGACCGTCGCCTTGACGTCGTAGATCGGCATGTTGCTCGTGACGTGGGCGATGACGTCCAGGTTCACAGGGCCGGCCGTCGGCGACGATTCGATCATCTCGCCCGTATCCTCGTCCTTGAAGCAGGGCGACCAGGTGACGGACAGCGTCGGCGTGCGGCTGTCGATGTTGTCGACATCGATGGGCAGGCTGGACGTGTTGCCCGCCTGGTCTTTCGCCGTCACCAGCAGGCTGCCGTTCTGATGGAAGACCACGCGGTACGGCCAGACCGAGGCGGGATGATCCGCATCGGTGCCCGGATTGAGCTCCACGCCCTCGCCACTGAAGGCGATGACGGACGCGTCCGTATGATCGTCCGTCCCTCTCAGGTAGACGACGCGCTCGTAGAGATCCGTGGCCGAGTTGTCGGTATGGAAGATCTCCGGCGCCTGATTATCGAAGCGCAAGGCGCTGTATGGTATCTTGATGCAGGTGAAATTGTCGGCAGCAGCGCCCGTCTCCGCAGCCGCGTTGTCGACGCAGACGATGTACACGTCGCCTGCCAGTTCCTCCGTCAGGAGCACGTTGTTGGCCTGGATGGCTACGCCTTCCAGGGCGTCTCCAGTACTTGTGAAGCTCACCTCGGTGGGCTGCGCCGCGAACGCCAGCAGCTTCCATTTGGAGTAATCGGAGGCGTTCAGCACGAGGTCGTAACCCTGCGCCCAGCCCGTCGTATTCTCCGAGAAAGCGTCCGTGATGGCAGCTTCATCCGCGGCGCCGTTGAAGGAATTGGCCTGGCTGAAAACGCCGCCCTGCATGGCCCAGATGGCCACGTGATCGATGGAAGGCGCTTCCGTATCCACGTGGTCTGCCGCGTCGGGATCCGCCGCAAGGACGATCCCGTAATCGCTCAAGTTGCCGGTAATGGTGTAATCAGCGTTCGAGACCGCATCGTAATAGGCAAACGAGAAGTCGCCGGCATCTCCCGGCCGGATCACCAGGCTGTCGGGACTGGACGGGCTGACTTCGCGGTCCGTGCGGTAATAGACTGTGACCGCGCCCGGGATCTCTCCGGTGGGCTGCTCGGGTGACCCCGCGATAAACGCGTTCTGCAGCGATTCGAAGTACAGCCAGACCGTGGCCTCGGGCACCGGCTGAACGATGTTGGTCACGTGGATGTCGAGGACATCGGCAACGTCGTCGTACCAGTACCCTGCCGTCAGACCTGGCTCGAAGCTGAAGATGCGTATCGTGCTGTTCTCTTCCGCCTCGATCGTAAGGCTCTTCTGCCCGTAGGCAAATCCCCAGCTTTCAGAAAGGTCTGGCTGGCCGAGCGAGGCGAAGCCGGCAGCCTGCGTGGCCGTGACCGCTACAGGCTCCGTCGTATAGTCCAGCGTCGAGAAGTCGAGCTGAATGCCGTAGTTTCCGAATACGTCGGTGAGTTCAACGATCTCCTCATGCACCGTGCCGAAGGGATCGCTGTAGGAGATCTCCCATACGCCGTCGCAGGTGATGGGGAAAGCATCCGTCCATTCGAGCGCATAGCCGCTCGGATTCGGGCACATCCAGCT
>JAIKZT010000025.1 GCA_024682015.1 Clostridia bacterium | reverse complement strand
CCCGGCGCGGAGCTTGTCATCCACGCGGACGACCTCACCATCCGCGGCGCCGGCATGGAGAAGACGACCATCGCCGCCATTCCCCGCTACGCAAACGTCCTGACATTCACCGGCTGCCGGAACCTCACGCTCACCGGCCTCACCGCGGGCCACACCGTGGAACCCGGCTTCTGTGCCGGCGGCGTGCTGCGGCTGGAAAACTGTACTGATACCCTCATCGATTCCTGCGGTCTCTTCGGCTGCGGCACACTCGGCATCCAGGCGCAGAGCTGCTCCCGGCTCACGGTCACGAACTCGAACATCTATGAATGCAGTTATGGCGCAGTGGATGTACACCAGTGTCAGGACGTGACTGTCAGCGGCTGCGATATCCATCATCACGGGATGCGCGCAGGTCAGGGCGAGGCTATGAACATCTTCAGCGTCAGCTACGGCGAGGGCTTCACGGTATATAACTGCCGCATCGATGACAACCGGGCACAGTATCTGCTGAACAGCAGCTTCACGAAAAACGTGCTCTTCCTGTCCAACGAAGTGCTGAGCAATACTTTCGGCGCCAAAGTTTTCACTTTCCAGCAGTATGGAGCGACAGTGGATGGGTGCCGCTTTGAGGGCAATGACGTAAGCCGCGGCTGGTATGCAGGGAGCGGCATCTATGCCGCCGATACAGAAGGCAAGCCCCTTGAAGGCGCTGAACTTGCAGAGATGACGCTGCGCGATATTCCGCCTGAGAGCGTCGCCCCCAAACCTGCCGATCTTGTTCAGACAACGGAGATCCCCGTTGGCGACGAGGTCCTTGTCAGGAACGTGGACGAGTTTCTCAGTGTCATCGGACCTGATCGCACGATCGTCCTCGACGGGGAACTCTTTGATCTTTCCACAGCATCCAATTACGGGGGCATCGGCACAGATTATTACTACTGGCAGGAAAGCCCGGACGGGCCGGCGCTTGTCATCCACGACGCAGGTGGTCTGTCGATTCGGGCGAAGGATACCGCTTTCGGGGCAACGACCTTAGCCGCCATTCCGCGATACGCTGACGTGCTCAGCTTCCGGAACTGCGACAATCTCTTCCTCGGAGGCTTCACTGCAGGGCATGCAAAGGAGCCGGGCGTCTGCTCCGGCGGTGTTTTGCACTTCGAAAACTGCAATCAGGTGATGATCGAGAAAATGCGCCTCTACGGCTGCGGCATCCTCGGCGTCCAGGCATCGTACTGCACGGGCCTGTCCGTTCTGCGCACGGAGATCTACGAATGCAGCCAGGGCGCGGGCCAGTTCTTCCAGTGCGACGGGCTGAGCTTCACCGACTGCGACGTCCACGACGTGCCCTCCCCTGCCTTCCGCTTCACCGAATGCGGCGACAAAACCTGGAACGATACGCCATTCACGGGGCTGAGCGGCATGTACGACGTGGACGCCGACGGCAGTCTGAAAGAATTTGAGCAGCCCCACGAGGAGGACGTCGATTACCACGGCGGGGTGAATGATCTGGAGAACCCCTTCGCGGGGGAGACTGCGATCAGTCTCGGAGAGGATACGGCGCAGGTGCGTTTCGCCGCCTCCGTACAGGAAATGATCGCCGAAGGCGACTGGGAAGGCCTGGCCGACAAAATCGTCTTTCCGATCCAGTTCTTCACGGATGGTTACAGCTTCGTGATCCACGACCGTGAGGAGTATCTAAAGATGGTCAGCGACGGCTACTTCTCCAATCCGCTTTTTGAAGAGACCTGGCATTTCTCCCAGCGCGTCGCCGACGCGGATCCGACTGAATTCAGCAGCTGTATCTTCGGCAATACCTGCCTCGACCATCTTATCGCCTTCACCTGTGTCGGCGACGTGCTCGCCGAGGACACCCTCCGCATTCGGGCCATCTCGGTCGTCACGCCGCTCTGGCCCGGGCGCCCGGCGGACGAGGGCTACGTGCAGGCCGTCCCGCCCACTCCCCAGCCGGAAGGCTGAGAAGCAGACCGAACAGGGTTTCCCCTTTTGTTCCCTGAGGCATGCTGCTGCGCCTGAAGGCCTGCCTGAGCTCAGCGGCTTTTCTGGTCAACCGGTTGAGCGGTTGGCAGGGGGGGCGGTTGACGTCAACCGGTTGAGCACGAAGCCGGAAATTCCCTGCATTTCCTGCACCAATATTATATCAGGTCCGCTTCCCGACTTTCTATATCCCTTTTCAGATATTTCAACTAATATTATGTAAACCTCCCACATCAAAGGAACCGGCTTTGATCCCCAACATGGGAACCGCAGCCGGTTTCCAATTCCTATAAAAATCGCTGTAAAACATCCGAATGATGTGGTATAATCCAACCAGATGACTCAGAATTGGAGGGCGAATCCTATGAAAAAGACGCGATGGGGGCTTCTGGGAGCGGGCAGACTTCTGGAGCGCTCGATGAACGGCTTCCTGCAGGTAGAAGATGCGGAGATCGCGGCGATTGCGTCCCGGACCCAGGAGACCGCGCAGAAGATGGCGGTTCGCTTCCGGATCCCGGACGCCCTGTCCTACGACGAAATCCTGCAGCGGCGCGATATCGACGTCATGTATATCCCCGTCCCGCATCCTGCACACAGGGAACTTGCGATCCGGGCGATGGAGGCGGGATTCCCGGTGCTGGTCGAAAAACCCGCGGCGGTGTCCGCCGCCGAATGGGCGGAAATGGAGGCCTACGCGAAGGAGCACCACGTCTTCCTGATGGAGGCGTTATGGACCCGCTTCTTCCCCGTCATG
>JAIKZT010000263.1 GCA_024682015.1 Clostridia bacterium | reverse complement strand
CACCTTCATGCCGATGGCGGAGCCCAGCAACTGCGCCTCGGGTTTCTTTTCCGTGCGGATCTCCACGATCCACGTGGCCTTGCGGCCCTCGTCCGTCACGAAGCCGAAAGCGGGCACGTAGCCCACGATGGACCCCATGATGTCAATGACCGCGGAATTGCGGTTGCACCGCGCGCCCAGCACGGAGTTGGCGTACACGACCGCCGAGGACTCTGCCCAGGACAGCACGTCGCCCTTGTCCGGAATGTTGCCGACCTCGTCCATGTAGCAGGTGCAGGTGAACGCGTCCTCCGACAGCAATCCGAGCTTCTTCAGCACGTCTTCGTAGTAATCCTGCTTCGAGTACATGATTTTCTTGAACACGATGTCCTGCAGCAGGTTACTGGGCACGTTCGGATCCAGCGGCCGCGGATCCACCGAGAACTTCTGCTGCGAATAGGCCGCCTCGCGGATCAGCTGCTCGAGCAGGTCGTAGATGGGCTGCAGCGACTTCAGGCCGAAGGACGTTACGAGGTGGTTGTACCGGCTCGTGACCGGCACCATCTCCTCCGCCCCGAAGAGCTCGCCGTACTGGATCAGGGTCTTCATTACCTTCGCCTTGACGGCGCCTTCGCCTCCGTCAAGGATGTTCTGTTGGTCTGGGGTCAATCTCATGCTGCATCACCTATCCTTCCTTTAGCTGCCTGTATCGCCATAGCCTTTTCAGCTCATTATACCATACTCCGCGCACGAAAAAATGGCATCCAAAGGGATGCCATCTCTCTTCGCCAAAGATCCTATCTCTTCTTGTACAGCACGAGCTCGGGGTCCGCGCCATCCTCGCCGTACGTGCAGATCAGGATGAAGTCCATGTTCGCCAGCACGCCGAAGCACCGCTCTCCGCCGAACTCCGGCTCCAGCTGGTTGCCCAGATACGTCGTGTGGTCGTCGAGGAACTTTACGGACGCGCCGCTCGGCAGCCGGTACGCGAGGTTCACGTATGACCCTACGAGCGCGTTCAGCTTCTCCAGCCGGGGCATGCCCTCCACGTGAAGATCGTTGATCTCTTCGATCAGCTTTTTCTTGAACGCCTCGAACTGGCCGCCGTCCCCGAGTTCTTCGTAGCGCTTCCAGTAATCGAGTTTGGGCAGCATCTCCTTCATGTAGGCGCGCGCCTGCTCTGCGGTAAAGCCCTGGGCCTCCATGTGCGGCACGCAGACCTCGATCAGGTCGTCCATGTCGCTGTACGTGTATGTCCCGTCGGCGTAGCACCACTGGCAATACTCCTCGTTCAGCGAGCCGTCCTTGTTATGGCCGAGGATCGAATCCTCCAGCGGCATGCCGCAGCACTGGCAGACGAGCTTCTGCGGTGACCCGAGCAGCGTATTGATCGACACGTTAAACAACTTCGACAGCAGTTTCAGCGTTTCCGTGTTCGGCACCGTTTCCCCTGTCTCCCAGCGGGAGACGGCCTGGCGGGTCACGAAGACCTTCTCGGCCAGGTCGTCCTGCGACAGGCCGTTCTTCGTTCTGAGTTCATAAATAACATCTTTCGTGCTCATGTCCTTACCTCCTCGCCATCCATTCTAATACGGAAGCGCCTCCGCCGCACGCAACCCGCTGTTGCTTTACTTTAGCAGTTCCCCGTATATACGTATTCCAGGCTCTCCCGCGCGACTTCCGCCAGACGGTAAACGGTGTCCACGGGCGTCGCGCTCCTGTCCTGCATGTGAAACCGGGGGAAGAAGCGGGAAACGTGGAGCGGAACACCCGTTCCGTCCGGGTTCTTCAGCCGGCTCACCCAGGATGACAGCGCGCGCATCTCCTCTTCGCTGTCGTTTTCGCCGGGGACGATCAGCGTCGTCAGTTCCACGTGGCAGTTTTTTACGGCCTCTTCGATGAACGCCAGGACCTGCTGCCGGTTTCCGCCCAGCACCTCGCCGTAATAGCGGTCCGTAAACCCCTTCAGGTCGATGTTCATCGCGTCGACGTACGGCTGCAGCTCCTGAAGCACGGCCAGTTCGGCCGTTCCGTTCGTGACCAGCACGTTCTTCAGCCCCTTTTCGCGCGCGAGCCTGGCCGTATCCCGCACGAACTCGTACCCGATGAGCGGCTCGTTGTACGTAAAGGCTATGCCGATGTTCCCGCGGACGCGCGCCGCCTCGGCGAGCTGCACCAGTTCCTCCGGGGTCACCGTCTCCGCCGTCCGCGCGAATGCCGCCGCCCGCGCATCCCAGGAGATGTCGTGGTTCTGACAGAACGGGCAGCGCAGATTGCACCCGAAACTGCCCACGGACAAGATCCTCGCGCCGGGATGAAAACGCGCGAGGGGTTTCTTTTCGATGGGGTCAAGCGCCAGCGACGTGACCCGCCCATAGTTGTACGCAATGACCCGGCCATCCTTCGCCGTCCGGGCGCCGCAAAAGCCCAGCCGGCCTTCCTCGATCCTGCAATGCCGGAAACAAACGCCGCACTCCGCCATACGATGCCTCCTCAGAAATGCCGCACGACTTCGAAGCGCTCCAGCTGGTACGGTTCTCCCTCGCGGATGCCGCCCTTTTCGCGCGCGATGCGGATCTGCTCCGTCACGGTATCCACGCCATCCAGATTCGGCAGCAGCAGCCCCCGCTTCATCCCGCGGCTGACGACGACGCCGTAGCGCTTCACGTCCAGCTCGTCCGGCGAGGAGATCCGCTCCAGATCGCCGAGGACGTCCACGCTGATCTCGAGGCTGCCCAGTTCCTCCGGCGTGACCGGCAGAAACCGCGGATCGCGCGAACAGGCGCTGATCGCGTTCTGCACGATCTCCTCCGCGATATTCCGCTGCGTCGGGGCTATCGTCCCGATGCATCCGCGCAGCCGGCCGTTTTCGTGCAGCGAAACGAACGTCCCCGCCCGGCGGGAGAGCATCTCGTCCGGAAGTCCCCGGGGGATCTCG
>JAIKZT010000007.1 GCA_024682015.1 Clostridia bacterium | reverse complement strand
CAGTGCATCGCCGACCTGCGCGCGGAGGGCACGATCGACAAGTGGTACGACGAATACGTCGAATACGCCAAGAGCCTCGGCATCGAATAGGATAGTCCGCAGGGCACAGTAAACGCATCGTTATACGATAAGACGCGGATCCGGGAGCAGTTCTGTGTTCCCGGTTCCCTATCTGTAAGAGATTATGGACAAGATCATCAAGATACTCATCAAATATTATCCAGTGTTCCTGAAGGGACTCTGGGGCACCATGTGGCTGGCGACGGTCACGCTGCTGGTGGGCACGGTGCTGGGGCTGATCGTGGCTTTCCTGCGCCGCAGCCGTTTCGGCGTGCTGAGGACGATCACAGCCGCCTATATTCAGGTCCTGCGGGGCACGCCCATCCTGCTGCAGCTGTATTTTTTCTGGATCATGCTGCCGCGCCTCCTTCCGTTTACACTGAGCGATACGGCCTGCATTCTGACGGCGCTCATCATCAACGCGTCGGCTTACATCGCGGAGATCATCCGCGCGGGCATCGCCGCGGTCGATCCCGGCCAGTGGGAAGCCGGCCGCAGCATCGGCCTCACCGAGGTCCACCTGATGCAGAAGATCATCCTGCCGCAGGCCATCAAGAACATCCTGCCGGCGCTGGTCAGCCAGTTCATCGCCTGCATCAAGGAGACGTCCCTGGCGTCGGTCTTCTTCATCCGCGAGCTGACAACGGCGTACAAGACCGTAACGGCGACGACGTTCCTGGCGATCCAGCCGCTGCTCATCTCCGGCGTGATCTATCTCGTCGTCACGTCCATCCTGTCCGTGGTGGCAGGCCGTATCGAAGGGAGGATGAAGGCAAGTGATTGAACCGATCATACGCGTTATCGACCTGTACAAGGACTTTGGCCCCGTCAAGGTGCTGAAGGGCATCTCCACGGACATCGCCCCCGGCGAAGTCGTGTCCATCATCGGTCCCTCCGGCAGCGGCAAGAGCACGTTCCTTCGCTGTCTGAACCGTCTGGAAGAGCCCACGTCCGGCCAGATCCTCTTCAAGGGGGAGGACATCATGAAGGCCGGCAAGCGGATCTCGCTGTACCGGCAGAAGATCGGCATGGTGTTCCAGAACTTCAATGTGTTCCCGCATCTGACGGTGCTGCAGAACATCACGCTGTCGCCCGTCCTGGAGCTGAAAGTGCCCCAGAAAGAGGCGGATGCGCAGGCGGAGGCGCTGCTGTCGCGCGTCGGGCTGCTCGACAAGCGCGACGTCTATCCGCGGCAGCTGTCCGGCGGTCAGAAACAGCGGCTCGCCATCGTGCGCGCGCTGGCCATGGAGCCGGAGGTGATGCTCTTCGACGAGCCCACGTCCGCCCTCGACCCGGAGATGGTCAAAGAGGTGCTGTACGTCATCGAAGACCTGGCTAAAAGCGGCATGACCATCCTGAACGTCACCCACGAAATGGGCTTTGCAAGGCAGGTCTCGGACCGTATACTGTTTATAGACGAAGGCATCATCCAGGAGGAGGGTGACCCGGACAGCTTCTTCGCGAGTCCGACGAGCCCCCGCGCCAAGGAATTCTTAAGCAAAGTGCTGTAGCGGGGCGAGGAGCCCGGCTGAGATATAAAGAAAGGAACCGAACATGGATCAGCTGGAATTTTTATCGAAGATCATCGATGAGCGGGCGGAGCGCATCAAGGCGCTGGCCCGGGAGATCTGGGGCTATGCGGAGCTGGCTTACGAGGAAGAGAAGTCCGCGGCGGCTTTGGAACAGGCCATGGCGAGCGAAGGCTTTGTCATCGAGAAGGGCATCGCCGACATCCCCACGGCTTTTACGGCGACGTTCAAGAGCGGCAGTGGCAAGCCTGTCGCGGCCATCTTAGGCGAGTACGACGCGCTGGCGGAGCTGTCGCAGGAGGCCGGCATTGCGGAGAAAAAGCCGCTTTGCGCCGGTGACCCGGGCCATGGCTGCGGTCACAACCTGTTGGGCGTCGGCGGCGCGGCCGCGGCCATCGCTGTAAAGGAATACTTGCAGGCGGAAGGCCTGGACGGCACCATCATCTACTTCGGCTGCCCCGCGGAAGAGGGAGCCGGCTCCAAACAGTTCATCGCCCGCGCCGGTTATTTCGACGACGTGGACTTCGCTTACGCCTGGCATCCCGCCTGGCTCAACCGCGTGCCGAGCACGGGGGACGTGGCCATCATGGGCGCGAACTTCACGTTCGACGGCATCGCCTCGCACGCCGGCGGAGCGCCGGAACTGGGGCGGTCCGCATTGGATGCGGCGGAGCTGATGAATGTGGGGGTCAACTATTTAAGAGAGCACATGATCGACGAAGCCCGCGTGCACTACGCCTATTCGGATGCGGGCGGCGCGCAGCCGAACGTCGTGCCGGCTCACGCGGTGATCAAATACGAGGTGCGCGCGCCGAAGGTTGCCCAGGTGAAGGAACTGTTCGCGCGCGTCGTGAACATCGCCCGCGGCGCTGCCCTGATGACGGAAACGCAGATGGAATACGAGGTGACGATGGCCTTCTCGGACTACACGCCGAACAAGACGCTGGCGGCCCTGGCGGACGAGTGTCTGCGGGAGGTCGGCGCGCCGAAGTGGACGGAGGAAGAGTACAAGCTGGCGGCGGACTTCGTGCGCACCTACCCCAAGAACATCCAGAAAACGATCGCCGAGACCGCTTCGGAGATCTACGGCTGGGAGCGCGTGCCCGAGATCCTGGCGAAGCCCCTGGATTCGGAGATCCACCCGTTTGACCCGACCGAGACCGGCTATCATTCCGGGTCTACGGACGTGGGCGACGTGGGCTACGCGACGCCGACCGTCAATATCAACGTGGCGACGGCCTGCGTGGGCAATGTGGGTCACAGCTGGCAGAACGTGGCATTCTCCAACAGTTCCATCGGCGACAAGGGCATGATGGTCGCGGCCAAAGTCCTGGCGCTGACCACCGTGCGCACCATGGCGCAGCCCGAGCTGATCGAAAAGGCGAAGGCGGAGCTTCTGCGCAAGAACGGCGGCAAGTACGTCTGCCCGCTGCCCGATTACGCGAAGCCGCCGATCGGGAAGTATTAGACAGTTGCAGAAACCGACAGAAAACGGGCCTTCCGGCGGAAGGCCCGTTTGTTATGCGAAGTTTTTTAAGCGAAGATCTCGTCCAGGAAATCTTCGGAGATCTTGCGGTAGCGCTCCTCGTCCACCAGGTAGGAGATGCCGTGGCCGGCGCCGGGGAACGTGACCCTGCGAACCATCTGCGGATTGGCCTCGGCGATGGTGCGGCTCATGAATTCGGGTACGAAGCGGTCCTGTTCGCCGTGGATGAGCAGGATGGGGACCTTGCAGGCCGCAGCGCCGTCGGAAGCGGTGAGCGAGCCGAGCTTGAAGCGCGCGAACAGGTAGGCCGCGGCTCTGGCCGTGATGGCCGTTACGAAGGGAGGGATGTGCATGTCCTTTGAGGCGACACGCTCGATGATCTTGACGGGCGAGTCGAACGGACAGTCCGCGCAGATGCCCTTGACCTGCTCGGGCAGGCCGTCGGCCGCGGCCATCAGCACGGTGGTGGCGCCCATGGAGATGCCCACAAGGCAGATCTTGGTGCTTGCGCCAAAGCGCTTCACCGCGTAATCGACCCAGCTGAGGCAGTCCTTGCGCTCCTTGATGCCGAATGTGATGGCGTGTCCGCCGCTCTCGCCCGTGGCGCGCTGCTCGACGCACAGCACGTTGTAGCCGAACTCCATCAGCATGCGGGCGCCGCCGGAAAAATCGCGGGCGGGCGTGCCGCGGTAGCCGTGGAAGCAGATGCATAAAGGCGCGCCGCGCCGCACTTCGTAGTAGCGGCCTGCCAGCTTGAGCCCATCGAAGGAGTCGATGTAGACCCGTTCGTATTCAAGGGCGTGCATGGCGCCGATCATGCGGAAGATCTTGTAGGCCATGGGCCTGGTCTGATCGTTGAAACGGTATTCGAAATCGTCGTTCTGATTGCCTTTCGGGGAATAAAAGGCCATGCGATAGGTCGCGTAGAGCCCGGCCATCGCCGCCGTGGTCGCGGCAGCCGTAATGCCGCTCGAAAGGATGATCTTCGTCTTTTTCTTCATGATGCCTTCTCCATACATAAGAAAATGCTGTTATTTTATTATACCTGCTTTAGGCAGGGAGCGCAATTAAAAGAGCAGGGTGATCCTCCGGCAGGCTCAGGGAGCGTTGGGTTTTAAGGCAGAGGGCTGAGGCGCCGGGCAAGGCAAGCGAGGTCGTCGTAAGCGCCCAAGCGAAGCGACGAAAGCGGGCCGAGCGGGCTTGTGCGGGCCGAAGCCTTCTGCAGGACAGGTCAACAGTTTCGCGCAATCGCTTGACACTTCGACTCGTTAAAGCGTACAATTAAGTTTATTACACGAGCTAATAGAAAGGGTTTCGGTTATGGTACTGACTGGCGCACAGATCCTCATGGAGTGTCTGCTGGAGCAGGGCGTGGACACGGTGTTCGGATATCCCGGAGGCACCAATCTCAATGTCTACGACGAGCTCTACAAATATTCGGACAAGATCAAGAACTATCTCACGTCCCACGA
>JAIKZT010000005.1 GCA_024682015.1 Clostridia bacterium | reverse complement strand
TGGAGTCCATCATCGCGGGCAAAGGCAGCGGCGCCTGGCAGTATTCCATCGACAACGACTGCACCGTCGTGAACCTCGACATCGGCGGCGGCACGTCGAACATCGTATTTTTCAACGCGGGCGATACGCAGGGCAAGATCTGCCTCGACGTGGGCGGCCGGCTGATCCGGCTGGAAAACGCTCCAGGAGACCCGGCCATCACCTACATCAGCTACGCCGCATTGGAAGCCGCAAAACTGGCGGGCGTCCGGGCGGAGAAGGGCCGTTCCATCTCCAGACAGGACCTGCGCAGGATCTGCGACGCGTTCGCGGACTGCCTGGCCGGGGCCATCGGCATCGGGCCGAAAAGCCCGTTGCAGGAGAAGATCCTTACGCCCGGCAGCGACGTGTACGCGCCGGCGAGGCCCGCGCGTCGCGTGTGCTTTTCCGGCGGCGTGGCGGACTGCATCTACAGCCAGAGCGCCGAGGACGATCTGCGTTACGGTGACATCGGGCCCATTTTAGGCCGCGCCATTGCGGAAAACCGGTATTTCCGCGAACAAAAGACCATACAGGGCGGCGAAACGATCCGGGCGACCGTGGTCGGCGCCGGCACCTATACCACGAACCTTTCGGGCAGCACGATCTTTTACAGCGAAGGCATCTTCCCGGTCAAGAACGTGCCTGCCCTCAAACTGACGAAAGACGAGCAGTGGGCGATCCTCGGAGGCGACAGACTGCTGCTGGCGGATAAAGTCCGCTGGTTTCTGCAGCAGAGCGACTCTCCGCGCATGCTGCTGGCGCTGCAGGGCATGCCCGATCCGGATTTCGCGACCCTCAAGAAGCTGGCCACGGCCATCGTAAGCGCGCTGGACGGGTCACTGGCGCCGGGAGAGCCCATCATCGTCGTCGTCGAGCGCGACATTGCCAAGGCGCTGGGCATCGCGCTGCAGCAGACCGGATGCCGCCGAAAACTGGCGTCCATCGACAGCGTCAAGATCGAAGCGGGCGACTACGTAGACATCGGCAGGCCCCTCATGGACGGCCTCGTCGTGCCCGTCGTGGTCAAGACTCTGCTGTTTGGATAAGGGCACAGGGGGAAACGGGACAAGGAACCGTCCCCATGTGCCACGGAAAAAGGATGGAAAGACAAAGATGAACCTATCGACGACCTTATCCGGAAAAACCTATGCGTTCCGCTCGGTCAAGGAAGTCCTGGCCAAGGCGAACGAGCAGAAGTCCGGCGACCAGCTGGCCGGGATCGCGGCGGAGAGCGCGCTGGAGCGCGTGGCGGCCAAGTATGTGCTGTCGAACCTGCTCGTCCGCGACCTGCGGGAGAATCCGGTCGTGCCCTACGAGGACGACGAGGTGACCCGCATCAACCAGGACGGGCTGGACGAAGCGATGTACGAGCGCATCAAGAACATGACCATTGCCGAACTGCGGGAACACATTTTGGACTACGGCATGAGCGAAGCGAACCTGAAGGCGCTGGGCAAGGGCCTCACGGCTGAAACGGTGGCGGGCGTGTGCAAGCTCATGTCCAACCTGGATCTGATCTACGCGGCGAACAAGATCCGCATCGAAGCGACGTGCAACACGACGATCGGCAGGAGAGGCTGCCTGTCCACGCGGCTGCAGCCCAACCACTCGACGGACAATGTGGAAGGCATTACGGCGTCCCTGTTCGAAGGCCTGTCCTACGGCTGCGGCGACGCGCTGCTGGGGCTCAATCCGGTGAACGACACCGTCTCGAGCCTGGCGGAAGTCCTGAAACGCTTCGACGAGGTGAAGAACCGCTTCGAGATCCCCACGCAGATCTGCGTGCTGGGTCACATTACGACGCAGATCGAAGCCGTGAAACGCGGCGCGCCCTGCGACATGATCTTCCAGTCCATCGCAGGCAGCCAGAAGGGCAATACCGCCTTCGGATTCTCGTCCGAGACCGTGGAGGAAGCCATGGCGCTGCTGAAGGCGAAGGGCACGGCCAAAGGCCCCGACGTGATGTACTTTGAGACCGGCCAGGGCAGCGAACTGAGCTCCGACGCGCACTACGGCGCGGACCAGGTGACGATGGAAGCCCGCTGCTACGCGTTCGCGCGGGCGTATCATCCGTTCATGGTGAACACGGTCGTCGGTTTCATCGGGCCCGAGTACCTGTACGACAGCAAGCAGGTCATCCGCGCGGGGCTCGAGGATCACTTCATGGGCAAGCTGTCCGGCATTCCCATGGGCTGCGACTGCTGCTACACGAACCACATGATGGCGGATCAGAACGACATCGAAAATCTCGCCCTGCTGCTGGGCAGCGCGGGCGTCAACTATATCCTGGGCGTGCCCACGAGCGACGACATCATGCTGAATTATCAGACGAACGCCTACCACGACGTGAACGCCGTGCGCGAAGTGCTGGGGCTGCGCCCCATCGCGGAGTTCGAGAGATGGCTCGAGAAGATGGGCATCATGGAGAACGGCCACCTTACGGCTCGCGCCGGAGACCCGACCATCTTCACCGCCCGCGGCAATTTCTAAGAGGGGAGGAAGAGACATGCTCGACGAAAAACTCATCGCCCTCATCACCGAAGAAGTCGTGCGCCAGCTGACGAAAAGCGG
>JAIKZT010000314.1 GCA_024682015.1 Clostridia bacterium | reverse complement strand
GAAGCTGAAGGACGTCGACCTGGCGGCGCTGTACTGCAGCCCGCAGGCAAGGGCGAAGCGGCTGGCCGAAGGGATCGCGAAGGAGCACCCGGGATTGGCCGTGGTCACCGACGAGCGCATCTGCGAGCTGCACTGCGGCATCTACGAGCAGATGACCTTCGACGAGGCGCTGGCCGTCGACCCGGAGGACGCCCACAAATTCGTATACGAGTTCGGGTTCCACCGCCCCAGAGGCGGCGAGAACTTCGAAGACGTCAAGGCGCGCACGAAGCCCTTCCTCGAAGAGCTCTTCGCGCAGTACGGAAAGGAGGGATATGACGGGAGACCCATCGCAGTGGTCTCTCATGCCATGGCCATCCGCTCCATGATCTCTCACCTGCTCGGGTATGGCTTAAACGACATCTGGCACTTCGACATCCAGCCGACGGGCATCCTGGAGATCGATTACGACGCTGAAAACAACTGGGGCCGGCTCATCGGCATGACCGGTCCCGATTCGACGATATAGACATGAATACCTGGTCCCGCGCCCATTTGCGCGGGAAGGAGGAGGAAATATGAAGGACAACAGCAAAACATTCTACATCACTACGCCGATCTACTACCCGAGCGACAACCTGCACATCGGCCACACGTACTGCACCGTCATGGCCGACGCCATGGCCCGGTTCAAGCGGCTGCAGGGCTTCGACGTGCGCTTCCTGACCGGCACGGACGAGCACGGTCAGAAGATCCAGAAGAAGGCGCAGGCGAAGGGTGTGACCCCGCAGGAATACGTGGACAACGTCGTCGCGGGCATCATCAAGCTCTGGGAGACCATGGAGATCTCCTACGACGACTTCATCCGCACGACCCAGCCCCGCCACGAGAAGCGGGTGCAGGAGATCTTCCGGCGGATGTACGCGAAGGGCGATATCTATAAATCTGAATACGAAGGCTGGTACTGCACGGACTGCGAGGCGTTCTGGACCGATACCCAGGCCCCGGACGGCATCTGCCCCGACTGCGGCAGAAAGATCGGCCGCGCGAAGGAAGAAGCCTATTTCTTCAAGCTTTCCAAGTACGCCGACAGGCTGCGCGAGCTGTTCACCACGACGGACTTTCTGCAGCCGCAGACCCGCGTCAACGAGATGCTTTCGTTCATCGACCAGGGGCTCGAGGACCTGTGCATCTCCCGCAGCAGCTTCGACTGGGGCATTCCCGTGCCCATCGACGAGAAGCACGTCATCTACGTGTGGCTGGACGCGCTCAGCAACTACATGACCGCGCTGGGTTATCCCAACGAGGACGGTTCCAGCTCCGAGCTGTACGAGAAGTACTGGCCTGCCGACTACCACCTCGTGGGCAAGGAGATCGTTCGCTTCCACTCCATCATCTGGCCCGCCATGCTCATGAGCATCGACGAACCCATCCCGCAGCACGTGCTCGGCCACGGCTGGCTGCTGATCGACGGCGGCAAGATGAGCAAGTCCAAGGGCAACGTCGTTGACCCGGTCAAGCTCATCGAGCGCTACGGCGTGGACGCGCTGAAGTATTTCCTGCTGAGAGAGTACACGTTCGGTTCCGACGGCCAGTTCACGAACGAGGTCATGCTAAACCGCATGAACTACGACCTGGCTAACGACCTGGGCAACCTGGTCAGCCGCACCACATCCATGATCGAGAAGTACTGCGGCGGCATCATCCCCGGTCCCGGCAAGGAAGAGGGTCCGGACGCGGAGCTGAAGGCGATGGCGACAGGCTGCTACAAGCTGGTCGAGGCCGCCATGGACAAGTTCCAGTTCAACATCGCGCTGGAGGAGATCTGGAAGGTCATCCGCCGCACGAACAAATACATCGACGAGACCATGCCCTGGGCGCTGGCGAAGGATCCGGCGCAGGCGAAGCGGCTGGAGACGGTCATGCACAACCTGGCAGATGCGCTGCGCATCGTGTCCATCCTGATCTACCCGTTCATGCACACGACGAGCTCGAAGATCCGCGAGCAGCTGGGCATCGAGGGCGAGCCGGTCTGGAAGCAGGTCGAGTTCTTCGACATGCTGAACGGCCAGGTCGCGCACAAGGGCGAGCCCATCTTCCCGCGCATGGACGTGGCGAAGGAGCTCGAGGAGCTCGAGGCGATGAACGCGGCGCAGAAAGCCGCGGTGGAGGCTGCCGCCAAGGCTGCGGCGCCTGCTGAAGAAGCGGCCAAGGCCGCTGAACCCGCCGAAAAGGCCGGAGCGGACGGGGAGTCCGAATTCGCCCCCTACAAGGACTTCATCGAATTCGACGACTTCGACAAGATCGACCTGCGCGCGGGCACGATCATCAAGGCGGAGCGCCACCCGAAGGCCGACAAACTGCTCGTGTTCCAGGTGGATCTGGGCAGCGAAGTGCGCCAGATCATCTCCGGCGTGGCGGGCAGCTATACGCCCGAAGAGTGCGTGGGCAAGCACGTGATGGCCGTGGTCAACCTGAAGCCCCGCATGCTGCGCGGCCTCGAAAGCAACGGCATGCTGTGCTTCGGCTGCGACCTGAAGAACAACAAGTTCACGTTCGTGGGCGCCGACGTGCCCAACGGACAGATCATCGGATAGAAAGGACGAGGCAATGAGGCTTTTCGACTCTCACTGCCACATCTCCGACGAAGC
>JAIKZT010000312.1 GCA_024682015.1 Clostridia bacterium | reverse complement strand
ACATCGTCACGTCGGCCGTTTCCATGTTTGACCCGGACGAACACGTCATCGGCGCGGACGACCTGGTGATCAACCGGCGCAAGAGCCTGCCGGCGCAGGACGTGTTCAACCTGGGCGAAGGCGGCCTGGAAGAATATCTCGCCCACATCGAGCGCGAGATGATCGAAAACGCCCTCGTTGCCAGCGGCGGCAACATCACTCACGCCGCCGAGTCCCTGAAGATCAAGCGGCAGACGCTGCAGCACAAGATCAGGAAGTATAAGTAAGTGGAGAGAACACTGGCGCACGCGGAATAATAGCCCGATGGAAAGTGAACGAAAATCCCAAAACGGACAAAGGATGAATGAAAGTGAACGAAAATCCAGAACGGACAAAAGATGAACGAAAGTGAATGAAAATCCTAAAACGGACAAAGGATGAACGAAAGTGAAGAAATCGGCCGGATAGGGTCACAAAGTCCCATCCCCACACAAAAAGGTGAAACGCTGGAGAAGGCGCTTCACCTTTTTGCGTGTATCTATGAAAGGAGGTGGGAATTGCTTACTTCATGCAGACGATGAACATGCCGAGCGTCCGTCTGGTGTCGAGATAGAGCTTGCCGTCCTTCTCGAAGTAGACGATGTTGGCGTCCCAGGCGCGCTTCTTCAGGAATTCGAAGTGGCAGCCGGAGATGCCGATGGCGACGATCTGAGCCTTCAGGTTGTTCACCGGGGGCTCGCAGCCGAACTCGTCCTTGTAGCCTTCTTCATCGACGATCTGATAGGTGTCGATGTTGTAGCCGGTGTCGGTCGCATCCTTGGCGGCGTTGTACAGCTTCGTAACGGCAGCCTCCGCCTGCGCGAAGCGCTCCGCGGTCGGTTCATACGCCGTGATGTACTCGATGCGCTTGGCGCCGTTCAGGTGCTTGAACTTCGTATCGTTCTTGACGATCAGTTCCTTGGCCAGCTGCGTGGTGACGCCGAACAGGATGTCGGTGAACGGCTCGTAGTTGGAGATGAAGAACGTCTGATAACCGCCTTCGCCTTCCTTTTCGCCGTAGCGCACGTGCTGCCAGAAGGGCTTGTTGACCTCGCCGATCTCTTCGATGCCGGCGGCGATCAGCGCGTTGCGCATGGTGTTGGGATCCGTGCCTCTGTTGCTCAGTCTGTAGGAGTGAACTCTGGGCAGGTTGTCGGTGGTGATGGTCTGGGTCAGCCAGGTCGCCGTGCCGCCGTCCTTATAGGTGCACAGTTCGAAATAGGCGTTGTCGAAGATGAAGTGGACGGTGCGGTCCGTGTAGCAGTCCGCGGTGACGAATCCGAGCTGGGTGCACAGGTCGATGGGACGATCGCGGTGGACCGTGGCGATGCTGACGTGATCCAGGCAGAAATTGAGCTTCTTGTTTAACATGGCTTAACCTCCAAAACTACTTTAAACCGCGCTTCTGCGCTGCAACAAGGAAACGATCGAGAGCGTCAACGAGCAGCTTCTTCGGGCATGCGAGGTTGATCCGCTGATAGCCGGAACCCTCTTCTCCGAATTCTGTGCCGTTGTCGAGGTAGAGCATGCAGTCGTCGGTAAGGAACTTCTTCATATCGGCGTCGGTCATGCCGAAGCACTTGAAGTTGCACCAGGCGAGGTAAGTTCCCTCGAGTTCCGTAACGATGACGCCGGGGAAGTTCTTCGCGAAGAATCCCTTGACGTATTCGTAGTTGTCCTTGATGACGAGGATGAGCTCGTCCAGCCAGTCGGCGCCGTGGCGGTAGGCTGCCTCGTGGGCGACGGGGCCGAAGCGCTCGATGTGCATGAAGGCCTGCAGGGTCATCTGCTTCTGGAACTTCGCGCGGACTTCATCGTTGGGGATGATGATGCTGGCGTAGCACAGGCCGGCCAGGTTGAAGGTCTTGGACAGGGACGTGCAGACGACGCAGTTGTTGGCGTAAGCTTCGCCCAGGGAGGCGTAGCAGATGTGCTTGTAGCCGGGCTGGATGAGGTCGTGGTGGATCTCGTCTGCGACGACCATGACGCCGTACTTGTTGCAGATGTCGCCCATCTTCGTGAGCTCTTCTCTGGTCCAGACGCGGCCGGTCGGGTTCTGCGGGCTGCAGAGGAAGAACAGCTTGGCCTGCTTGGCCTTTTCTTCGAAGTCGGCGAAGTCTACGGTGTAGTGACCCTTCTCATCGGCGACGAGCTTGTTCTCCAGGATCGTGCGGCCGGTGTTCTTCGTAGCGCCGGTGAAGTGGTGATAGTCCGGCGTCTGGATGAGGATGCCGTCTCCGGGCTGGGTGAAGGTCCAGATGGAGTTATAGAGAGCGGGAACGACCTGTTCGAAGGGAACGATCCATTCGGGCTTGATCTCCCAGTCGTGGCGCGTCTTCATCCAGTTGCAGCAGCTTTCGCGGAAGCTGTCCGTGAGTCTGTGATAGCCCCAGCAGCCGAAATCCGCTTCTGCCTTGATGGCTTCGATGATGCAGGGAGCCGTGCGGAACTCCATGTCCGCGACGGAGAAGGGAACGATCCCCTTGGGGGGCTTGTTGCCCTGGGAGTCCTTCATGATGCGGTACTTGCCGCTGCCTCTGACTGCGGGATCGCGGTCCAGAATGGTTTCAAAATCGTAGCGCATGTGTTTTTCCTTTCGCTTTATGAAAAATTCAGTGGAGAATTAATCGACTTTCTTCGTAACGCCGAGGATCTCTCTGGCTTCTGCCGCCGTCGCGATCTCTCTGCCGGCCATCTTGGCGATCTGGACCGCCTGCTGAACGAGCTGTTCGTTCGTGGCGGGCACGCCCTTGTACAGGTTGACGTTGTCTTCCAGACCGACGCGCAGGCCGTCGCAGCCGGCCGCCAGGCCGCCGAGCAGGCAGGGCATGTGCGCCTTGCCGATGCCGGTGATGGACCAGGTCGCGTCCTTGGGCAGCTTGCCGGACAGGTAGGCGATGGATTCCACGGTTCCGGGCATGCCGCCGGGAACACCGAGGACCAGCTGATAGTGCAGGGGTCCCTTCAGGAAGCCCTTCTTATAGTAATATTCGACGTTGCCGATCATGCCGGCATCGAAGATCTCCAGTTCTGGCTTGATGTCGAGCTCCTGCGTGAGCAGGCCGAGTCTTTCCAGGAAGGGAGGCGTATTCAGGAATACGTAGCTGTTGGCCCAGTTCAGGGTGCCCGGATCGTAGGAGCAAAGCTCCGGCTTCAGGATGGGCAGGTGAGCCAGCCGCATGTCCTCGGGGAACTTCGTTCCGGAGGAGGTGAGGTTGATGACCGCGTCCAGGTTCTCGGCGCGCAGGGCGGCTCTGATCGCGTTGGTCGTCTCGACCGCTCTGTCGGTTTCCATGGTATTGAGACCGTTTTCGTCACGGAAATGGACATGGATGATGGAAGCGCCGGCCTTTACGGCTTTGACTGCATCGATGGCCTGTTCTTCCGGGGTTAAAGGAAGATATGCGGACTGCTTCCTCGTGGTGCCACCTCCGCATAAGGCGCAGGTGATCATGACTTTGTTCGTTTTCATAAATACACTCCTTGCTTGACTTAAGCTCGCGGCTGCCCTAAAGTGGCATACCACTTTAGGGATAATTTATCATACCACAGGAGGGATGTAAAGAGAAAATGAAGTGAAAAAAGCGGAAAAGTGTTGATTTTTATGGTGACAACCGAAATGCTCCTGTGCTATAGTAATGGTATTCCAATTTGTCAATCGTTATCCTGACCCAACCAGTAGAAGGAGATTAGAATGAGAGAAGTTTACATCATCGACGCAGTCCGCACTGCCTGCGGCAAGATCGGCGGCACGCTGAAGAAGTTCACCGCGGACGAGATGGCCGCCATCGTCTGCCGCAGCATCCTGGAACGCACCGGCGTTTCCGCGGACGTCGTGGAGGAAGTCGTCATCGCCCAGGTCAAGCAGAACGCCAAGGCCTCCAACATCGCGCGCGTAGCGGCCCTGAAGGCCGGTTACCCCGAGCACATTCCCGCGTATACGTTGATGATGCAGTGCGGCTCTTCTCTGCAGTCCGTCAACTGCGCGGTCAACGACATCCTGTGCGGCGACTGCGACGTGGCGGTGGCCGGCGGCGTGGAAGCCATGAGCGACACGCACTTTGAGCTCTGGAACGCCAGATATGGCTACGGCGTGGGCAACAGCCAGATCTACGACCCGATCGTGGAAGGCGCCCGCAATGCGCAGCCCCACGAAACCTACGGCGTCTTCGGCATGGGCGACACGGCCGAGAACGTCGCGGAGAAATACGACATCAGCCGTGAGGATATGGACGCCTTCGCGCTGCAGAGCCAGACGAGGGCCATCGAGGCCATCAAGGCCGGTGTCTTCAAAGACGAGATCGTTCCCATCACCATCCCGCAGAAGAAGGCGGATCCCATCGTCTTCGACACGGATGAACAGCCCCGTCCCAGCACGATGGAAGGCCTCGCGAAGCTGAAGCCCGTGTTCCGCCTCGACGGCAAGGGCAAGGTCACGGCGGGCAACTCCTGCGGCAGAACGGACGCCGCGGCGGTCCTGCTGCTGATGAGCGGTGAAAAGGTCAGGGAACTGGGCGTCAAGCCCATCGCGAAGGTGGTCGGCCACGCCATCACCGGCGTCGATCCCCGCTACATGGGCATCGGCCCCGTCTCCGCGGTTCAGAAGCTCGTCAAGAAGACCGGCATCGGCCTGGACAAAGTGGGCATGGTCGAACTGAACGAAGCATTCGCGGCCCAGAGCCTGGCGGTCATCCGCGAACTCGGCCTGGATCAGGCGAAAGTCAACGTCAGCGGCGGAGCCATTGCGCTGGGTCACCCCCTCGGAGCGACCGGCGCGCGCATCCTGACGACGCTCGTCCACGGCATGAAGCGCACGGGAACGAAGTACGGCATCGCCTGCCTGTGCATGGGCGGCGGCCTTGGCGGCGCCACGATGCTGGAGTTGGTGGACTAATTGCAGAATACGATCGAGGATACATATATGGAAAGAATACGGTGTGAAGCACTGAAGAGCAAGATCATGAGCGCGGACGAAGCGGCTGCGCTCGTCAAACCCGGCAGCGTGATCGGCGTCAGCGGATTTACGGCGGTCGGATATCCCAAAGCCGTTCCCATGGCCATCGCGAAGCGGGCGGAGAACGGCGAGGACATGCACGTTACGATCATCGCGGGCGGCAACGTGGGCGACCAGCTCGACGGCAGCCTGGCCCGCTCCGGCGCCATGGCGCGTCGCTACGGCTTCCAGGGCAACAAGGACCTGCGCAAGCTCGTCAATGCCGGCAAGGTGCAGTACTGCGACGTGCACGTCAGCCATTCGCCCTATCTCGTGCGCAACGGCTATTTCGGCAAGATCGACCTGGCCATCCTGGAGGTCGCCGCGATCCGCGAGGACGGCAGCCTCATCTCCTCCATGGCCGCGGGCATGATCGACGTGCTGACAGAATACGCGGAGAAGATCATCATCGAAGTGAACGACACGATCCCACTGTCGGTCGAGGGTTTCCACGACCTGTTCCTGCTCAAGCGCGCGCCGAACACGCAGATCATCCCCATCACGTCGGCGGGCGACCGCATCGGCACGCCCTACGCGGCCTGTGACCCGTCCAAGGTCATCGCGGTGGTCAAGACGTCCCTGCAGGATCTGAACGCGAACCTGAAGGAACCCGACGAAGACATGAAGAAGATCGCCTCCTACATCATTCAGTTCTTCAAGGACGAGATGAAGGCCGGCCGTCTGCCCGACCCGCTGCCTCCCCTGCAGTCCGGCGTGGGCGGCGTCGCGAACGCCGTGCTGGAAGGCATCGCCAATTCCGACCTGGAGAACCTGAGCGTCTATACCGAGGTCATGCAGGACGCGGTGCTGTCCCTCATCGACTCCGGCAAGGTGAAGAGCGCCAGCGGCACGGCTCTGACGATCTCCCCGGATCGCCGGGAAGAGCTGTACGCGAACCTGGACAAGTACCGCGGCAAGATCCTCATCCGGTCGCAGGAAGTTACGAACGCGCCGGAAGTCATCCGCCGTCTGTCCTGCATCGCGATGAACACGGCCATCGAGGTGGATCTGGCGGGCAACGTCAATTCCAGCCACGTCAACGGCACGGACATCATGAACGGCATCGGCGGCAGCTGCGATTACACGAGAAATTCCGGAATTTCGATTTTTACTACCCTGTCGACAGCAAAAAATGGTACAATATCTTGTATCGTTCCTCATGTGGGTCATGTGGATCAGACGGAACACGATACGGAGATCATCGTAACGGAGCAGGGCCTCGCGGATCTGCGCGGACTCTCTGCCTACGAAAGAGCGGATCTTCTGATCGAAAAGTGCGCTCACCCCAAGTTCAAAGACGAGTTAAAGGCATACGTGGAAAAGGCAAAAGCGAGCGGCGCAGGCATGCACGCTATTAAAGTACTGTAAGGAGTGAGATTCTATGGCCGGCAGAGCATTACCGGATTCCAGCGAACGTTACTATGAATATGTGATCGACCAGATCAAAGCCATGATCATGCGCGGCGATCTTAAGTGCGGAGACCGGCTTCCCTCGGAGCGGGAGCTGGCGCTGCGGTTCAACGTCAGCCGCGTGCCCATCCGGGAGGCCATCAAGATCCTGGAATACACGGGCGTGCTGGACTGCTCGCAGGGCAGCGGCACCTACGTGAAGAACCTGCCCGCGGAAGAGCTGCTCACGAAGACCAGCACGTCTTCCGTGGTCACCCGCCATACCGTGGAGCAATTCCTGGCGGTGCGCATCGAGCTCGAGGGCTTTGCAGCGTACTTGGCGGCGAAGAACCGCACGCAGGAAGACCTGGACGCCATGCGGCGCACGCTGCAGGAAGTCAAGTACATGCGCGCGCGGGTGAACAGCGGCGAAGAGGACCTGATGAGTGAACTGCGCGAAAAGTCGCAGGCCATCCACTATCAGATCATCCTGGCGGCGCACAATGAAGTGCTGCAGGGCATTTACGATAACCTGCACAATCTGCTCGAGGTCTCCCGCCAGATGACGGTGCACAGCGGCGGAGCCGTTTCCAACAACTCCATCCTGGCGCATCAGGCGATCTTCGACAAGATCGAGCGCGGGGACGCTGCCGGCGCGCGGGAAATGATGTCGCTGCACCTGACCGACATCAAACTCAGCGTCGAAAAGTCGGAGTGACCCGGCCATATACCGAGTAAAGAAGGCATCCTGCTGCTGGCGCAAGGCCCGGCAGGGTGTTTTTTATGGCGGGACAGCCTGGATTCGTGAGTTAAGGGGGTAACTTTTTGCGGTTTACAAAAAATTACCCCCTTAACATGTTGATTTCAAGTGAATGTCGAGTGAATTGAGTCTCTGAAAAGCCCCGTTTTATAAGGATGGATCGGGTTTGTTCAGATAGCGGTAAACCGTTGGCTCAGAGATGTCCAGCTGCTTTGAAATCTCGCGAACGGCGCCTTTCATTTCAAAGATTCCCTGTTCCTTCATTTTCTGAACCAGCGTGACCCTTTCATCCAGGGTCAGTCTTTGCACGTGCACGCCGGCATCGTCGATGATGCGCTTCACCTGGAAGTGAAGGAAATCCGAAGCGGGCATGTCCAGCACTTCTTTGTAACTCTGGTTCGTATCGGTATCCCTGTCCGTATCCGAATCCAGATGGAACTGTTCCTTCAGCGTGCAGGCGATCCGATACAGCTCCTCAATGGATGTCGTGTCCTTGTTGATGACCAGCGCGCCGATCAGGTTTCCTTCCGGATCCTTAATGAAATAGGTATAGGACAACAGTTCCTTCCCGTTGTCCTTTGAAGTATAGCGGATGATGTAGTCCTTTTTCTTGTAAGTCTGTTCTTTTATGACCTGTTGGGCTACCGCGATCAAAGGACTTCCGATCTTTCTGCCTGAATGGAATCCGTTTTCTATGGCAATGACAGCGTTGCTTGGATTATTAACATCGTGAAGAAGCACTTCGCAGCTGCTTCCGCAAATCGATGCGATGAAAGGTACAAGCGGTTTGTACATGGCTAATATGTCGGCAGTACTCATAAAAAGATTCTCCCACACGTTTGACAATATGTTCTGATAAAAATTTTATCACGAAATGCGAACAAGTCAAACAGGGGATTTTATAAATAGTTTAGATATTTCCCGTGTTGACAATGCCGGGCGGTGGTGATATGTTTATTCTACCAATAATAAAATTATTATTACAACAAAGGTGAGATCTCCTGCATTCCGGCAGACGTAAGATCTTCCGCGCGGCAGATCCCATAAGACTTTGACTTCCAGGTGAAGAGGAGGCTGCAATCATGAAGTACGATTTTACGACACTGGTAGACCGCGATCCAAGGGTTCATGGTACCGGGAAATACACGATCATGGCGGATTCCAAAGGCCAAAAGCCGCCTCAGGGCACGGTGCCTCTTTCCGTGGCGGACATGGAATTCCGCACGGCGCCCTGCATCATCGAGGCATTGCACAAAGAAGTCGATTTCGGCCTCTGGGGATATCACATCGTGACCCCGCAGTTCCGGGAAGCCTGCAAAAACTGGATGAAGACCAGACACAACTGGGACATTAAGCCCGAGTGGATCGTTCCCATCGAGCAGGTCGTTCCGTCCCTGTATGTTGCATTGTTTGCGTATACGCAGCCCGGAGACAGGGTAATCATTCAAACCCCGGGATACTATCATTTCGAGGATGCGACGAGGGTCACCGGACGTGTCGTCGTGGATAATCAGCTCATTCTGGATGAAAACGGACGGTATGTCATCGATTACGAGGATCTGGCGGTCAAAGCAAAGGGAGCCAAGATGATGTTCCTCTGCTCTCCGCAGAATCCGACGGGGAGAGTCTTCTCTCCGGAAGAACTCAAGAAAGTCGGCGACATTTGTCTGGAGAATAACGTTCTCCTGGTTGCGGATGAGGTTCACC
>JAIKZT010000310.1 GCA_024682015.1 Clostridia bacterium | reverse complement strand
ACTGCTCCCTGGACCGCATTCTGGTGGGTACCCACGAGTACAACCCAACCGAGGACCAGTGCACCGACTGCAAATCCTTCCTGAAGAAGTAAAAGAAACGCGGCACAGCTTTCGGCTGTGCCGCTGCAACGTGTCAAATATGGTTTTTTTCCACGCTGAAGCGCCCCACAAACGGAGATCCGTTTGTGGGGCGCTGTCTTGCAAGGCGGAGTATTACTTGCCCATGTTCATCTGAGCGGCGACCTCAGCGGCGAAGTCTTCGACCTTCTTCTCAATGCCCTCGCCCTTTTCAAAGCGAACGGCCTTCACGAAGGTGACCTTGCCGCCCAGCTTCTTGGCGGCGTCGGCGATGTAGTTCTCGACGGGGCCCTGGAACAGGTCGGAGCGGACGAAGGCCTGCTGCAGCAGGCAGTTCTCTTCGTAGAACTTGTTCAGCTTGCCGGCAACGATCTTTTCCTTGACCTGAGCGGGCTTGCTGGCCATCTTGGGGTCGGCGTCCATCTGCGCGAGCTGGACCTTCTTCTCCTCCTCGAGGACGTCCGCGGAGACCTCGGACTTATCCCAGAAGCGGGGGTTCAGCGCAGCGATCTGCATGGCGACGTTCTTGCCGATCTCGGTGGCGTCGATGCCGCCTTCGACCTTCAGGTTGACCAGAACGCCGATCTTGCCGCCGGCATGCACGTAAGCCACGCTGGTATCGGTGTCGAAGCGGACGAAGCGGCGGATCTGCAGGTTTTCACCGATGGACATGACCTTCTCGGGGAGGATGCCCTCAACGGACAGCTCGGAGCCGGGGAAGGGGCACTTCTTGAGGGCGTCCACGTCGGCGGGGTTGGAGTCCACGACGACCTGAGCGATGCCCTTGACAAACTCGACGAACGGAGCGGACTTCGCGCAGAAGTCGGTCTCGCAGTTGACCTCGACGACGGCGCCGACGCTGCCTTCGACCATGGCGTAGGCCATGCCCTCGGCAGCAATGCGGCCGGCCTTCTTGATGGCCTTGGCCAGGCCCTTTTCACGGAGCCATTCGATCGCCTTGTCCATATCGCCGTCACAGGCGGAGAGGGCCTTCTTGCAGTCCATCATGCCGACGTTGGTTCTTTCACGCAGGGTCTTGACGTCTTGAGCGGTAAATGCCATTTTATTGTTCCTCCTGTAAATTTGTAAGTACCGGCAAAGAGGCTCCTTGCCGGTACGAAGTTTTGGATTATTCCTCCGTCGCAGCGGCGGGTTCGGCGGGCGCTTCCTCGGTCATCTCGAGCTGCTCGCCCTGACGGCCCTCGACCACGGCGTTGGCCATGGTGGAAGCGATCAGGCGGATGGCGCGGATGGCGTCGTCGTTGCCGGGGATGACGTAATCGACCTCGTCGGGATCGCAGTTGGTGTCAACGATGGCGACGATGGGGATGTGCAGCTTGCGGGCTTCGGCGATGGCGTTGCGCTCCTTGCGGGGGTCAACGATGAACAGCGCGCCGGGGAGCTTCTTCATCTCCTTGACGCCGCCGAGGTACTTCTCGAGCTTGGCGATCTCGCCCTGATGCTTGATGACTTCCTTCTTGGGCAGCATGGCGAAGGTGCCGTCAGACTCCATCTTGCGGAGCTGAGCCAGACGGTCGATACGGGTGCGCATGGTCTTGAAGTTGGTGAGCATGCCGCCGAGCCAACGGGCGTTGACGTAGTACATGCCGGACTTCTCGGCCTCTTCCTTGATGGCGTCCTGGGCCTGCTTCTTGGTGCCGACGAACAGGAGGCTTTCGCCGTTCTCGGAGAGCTGACGCACGAAGGCGTAGGCTTCCTCGAGCTTCTTCACGGTCTTCTGGAGGTCAATGATATAGATACCATTGCGCTCGGTGTAGATATACTGCGCCATTTTGGGGTTCCAGCGTCTGGTCTGGTGGCCGAAGTGGACACCGGCTTCCAGCAGCTGCTTCATGGATACGACTGCCATTTTGATGTTCTCCTTTTGATTTTTGTTTTTCCGCCACCCCGATCATCTCCGCCGCCTACCCCGCAGGGCACAAGGGACGGATCCTGTTGGTGTGTGGATTTGAATCGGCATGGGCGCTCTTTCACCCATGCCGACGTATTATACATGATGATGCAGAAGAATGCAAGCATTTTTTTATATAATTCCGTGTTTTTTCTGCGGATTTTCCGAACCGGTACAGTCCTCAGCCCGTAGGGCGGCCTGACCCCAGGCCGCCGCGGTGCCTGCCGGGCTGGCGCTACAGTTTCCGGCGGCGCGGCGGCCGACCGGCCTGACAGGCGGACAGCTCCGCCTCGACCAGGATGATATCGCTGCCGATCTGACGGATGCAGGGCCAGGGAATGCGGTAGGAGCCGCAGCGGCCGAGCAGCCTGCTCCAGTGAAACGGGCCGGGAACGTAGATCGCGCAGATCTGCCCGCCGGGCAGATCCACCTCGATGTCCCGCACGAATCCGAGCCGACAC
>JAIKZT010000184.1 GCA_024682015.1 Clostridia bacterium | reverse complement strand
GTGAGCGAGGGGTCTTGCTCCGCCGGATTTTGGGACAGGGAACGCTTCGACAGGCTCAGCGCACCGCCGTCCCCGTATCCCAGAAGTTTCAGGATCAGGGCCATGCGCATGTACTTGCCGTTCAGCGTCTGTTCGAAGTAGCGGGCTCTGGGATCGTCATCCACTTCCACCGCGATCTCGTCGACGCGGGGCAGGGGATGCATGACGATGCAGTCGGGTTTGGCGAGCTTCATCTTCTCCGCGTCCAGCACATACACGCCCTTTAGGCGCTCGTACTGGGCCGGGTCATCGAAGCGCTCCTTCTGGATGCGGGTCATGTAGAGCACGTCCAGCTTCGGCAGCGCCTCCTCCAGCGAAGTCGTCTCCTCGCAGGGGATGCCGGCAGGCGTCGCCACATCCTCGATGAGATGGCGGGGCACCTTCAGCTCCTCGGGAGAAATCAGCACGAAGCGGATGCCTTGATAGCGCGCCATGGCCGCCATCAGCGAGTGCACGGTGCGGCCGTACAGCAGGTCGCCGCAAAAGCCGATGGTGAGCCCATCCATTTTGCCGTATTCCCGATAAATGGTCAGCAGATCCGCGAAGGTCTGCGTGGGATGGCAGTGCCCGCCGTCCCCGGCATTGATGACGGGGATCGAGGCGTTTCTGGCCGCCACCAGCGCCGCGCCGGCCTTCGGGTGCCGCTGGGCGATGATGTCCACGTAGTTGCTGACGACCTTGGCCGTATCCGCCACGGTCTCGCCCTTGGCCGCCGAGGATGTGCCCGCGTCCGTCATGGAGATGACGTTTCCGCCCAGCTCGTACATGGCCGCTTCGAAACTCATGCGGGTGCGGGTGGACGGTTCAAAAAACAGCGTCGCGAGCTTCTTTCCCTCGCAGACATGGGCGTATTTCGCGGGGTCCGCGATGATGTCCAGGCTTGTGTCCAGCAGCTGCTGCACCTCCGCCAGGCTCAGGTCCGTGGTATCGATCACGCTTCTCTTCATGGTTTGGCCTCCTATTTCGCGATCCAGCTCTCGTCCGACGGATTGTCGCGGAAGGCCAAAAGCCGCGCGATGGCTTCCTCGGGAATGTAGCCTTCCTCTGCCGCGACCCGCGCAATCTCGTCGAAGTTCGTCAGGGATACGTTTTTCACATTCGCCGCCGCCAGCCGTTCCAGGCCCTTCTTCATGCCGTAGGTGAAGATGGAGGCGACTCCCAGCACTTCGGCGCCTGCGTCCCGCAGCACCTGCACGACTTCGAGCACGCTGCCGCCGGTGGAGATGAGGTCTTCCACCACGACGACCTTCTGGCCGGGCAGCAGTCTTCCCTCGATCTGGTTCTGCCGGCCGTGGTCCTTCGCGCCGGAGCGCACGTAACCCATGGGCAGGTTCATGAGATGCCCGCAGATGGCAGCGTGGGCGATGCCCGCCGTCGACGTGCCCATCAGGACTTCCGCCTCGGGATAGTTTTCGCGGATGACCCCTGCCAGGCCCTCCTCTACGCGCGTGCGCACTTCAGGCGCCGTGAGCGTGAGCCGATTGTCGCAGTAAACGGGGCTCTTGATGCCCGATGCCCAGGTGAAGGGCTCATCCGGCCTGAAAAACACGGCCTGGATGCTTAAGAGATCCTTTGCGATCTGTCTGGATGTATCCATAGTTGTTTCTCCTGATCCTTTATCCGATGAACTCCCTGCAGCAGCGTTCGTAAGCCGCTGCCGGGTCTTCTGCCTTCGTGATCGGCCGGCCGACGACGATGTAATCGCAGCCCTCGATCTTCGCCTGCTGCGGGGTCATGATGCGCTTCTGATCGCCCGCGGCGCTGTCTGCAAAGCGCACGCCCGGCGTAACGGTTAAAAAGCCTGCGCCACACGCCTCGTGCACGGCTTTGGCTTCCAGCGGCGAGCAGACGACCCCGTCGAGCCCGGCCGCCTTGGCGCACTGTGCGTAGTGCATCACCACGTCGGGCAGGGGCTTTTCGATCCACAGGTCTTCCTCCATGGTTTTCTGGTCCGTGGAGGTGAGCTGGGTGACCGCGATCAGCAGCGGCCGGCTGCCATCCTCGCGGGTGAGCCCTTCCAGCGCCGCGGCCATCATGGGTTTCGTGCCCGCCGCATGCACGTTGATGATGTCCACGCCCAGGCCCGAGAGCACTTTCATGGCGTTTTTGACGGTGTTGGGAATGTCGTGCAGCTTCAGATCCAGGAAGATCTTGTGCCCCCGGGCCTTGATCTCGCGCACGATGTCCGGCCCCTCCGCGTAGAACAGCTCCATGCCGATCTTCACAAAGGGTTTCCTCTGCGTGAACCGGTCCAGGAATTCCAGCGTCTGGGCTTTGGAAGCGAAGTCGCAGGCGACGATGACGTCTTTACCCATAGTTCAGGTTCCTCCTTCTGTCCGTTTCAGGACAATGTTAAGCATTTTTAAATAGGGAGCGTGTGCGCTTAACACGATTTGGCCGGCGGGCTCGCCGCTTGGCCATGTGATGTTAAACGTTTCCGCATAAAAGCGATCTCGCTTAACTTATTTGAACGATATGCCGGCTCACAGGGCTGGCTGAAGGACAATGCGCGCCTTACGGCCTTCAAAAATGTTAAGCAAATTGCTCTTCCAGCGCATTTTGTTTAACGATCGGCTGCGCGGGCCTTCGGGCTCGCTGAGCGCCCAGGGCAGGCTCGGCAAACGACTGCCGAGGCGAGCGGAACGGCTATTTCGGCAGCAGTTCTTTCAGGGTTTTGACCCTGCAGCGATCCATGGCTGCCGGCAGGCCTTCGATGATTTTCTTGCACGCGAAGGGATCCACGAGATTCGCGGCTCCCACTTCCACGGCCACGGCGCCTGCCATCATCATCTCCAGGACGTCCTCTGCCGTGGTCACGCCACCCATGCCCACGACCGGCACCGAGACCGCGCGCGCCACCTGATACACCATGCGCAGCGCCACCGGAAACACTGCGGGGCCGGACAGGCCGCCCGTCGTGTTGGCCAGGATGGGCCGGCGCGTCTTCAGGTCGATGCGCATGCCCAGCAGCGTGTTGATGAGAGAGATGCCGTCCGCGCCTTCCGCTTCGCAGGCTTTGGCGATCTCCGCGATGTCGGTGACGTTGGGCGAAAGCTTGAGGATGACCGGTTTCGTCGTAACGGCTTTGACGGCGCGGGTCACCGCTGCGGCCGCCTTCGGATCGGTGCCGAAGCTCATGCCGCCGCCGTGCACGTTGGGGCAGGAGACGTTGACCTCGAGCCAGCCCACCTGGGGCTCTTTGTCCAGCCGCGCGCAGGTGCAGACGTAGTCGTCCACGGAAAAGCCGGAAACGTTGGCCATGACGGGTTTGTGAAATACCTTCGCCAGCGCCGGCAGCTC
>JAIKZT010000133.1 GCA_024682015.1 Clostridia bacterium | reverse complement strand
GAGGGTTCCCGCGGGGTCTCCAGGCCGCCCAGTTCCTCCGGGCACACCCCGATGAGGTCGTAGCGGTCATCCAGCTCGTCCAGCCGGTCCATTTTCTTGCAGCTGCCGTCGTAGCGGCACGGAATGCCCAGCAGGCAGTTGGAGATCAGTATCTTTTTCTTGCGCATAAATTCGTCCTTTCATGATGTGGGACAAGGAACGCTCTGGCAGGCTCAGCGCGCCGCCGTCCCGATGCCTCGCGTCCCCCTGTCTCAGTCCGCGCGATACTCGCAGTTGCCGCGGATGTAGGTGCGCTTTACTTCCATGTTCACGAGCGCGTCCGGGCAGACCTCGAAGATGTCCTCGTCAAGCACGACGAAGTCCGCGGATTTGCCTGCCTTGATGCTGCCGGCCCAGTCCTCCCGAAACGCCGCAAAGGCAGCCTGCGTCGTAAACAGCGACAGCGCCTGCTCGACCGTCAGATCCTGCTCGGGCTGCCAGCCGCCGGCCGGGTTCAGGTCGTTGCCCTGGCGGGTCACCGCGCAGTGGATGTTCTGCAGGATGTTCATGTCCTCCACCGGGCAGTCGGAACCGCCGCAGGCCGGGATGCCCATGTCGAACATGGTCTTCCAGCCATAGCTCGTAGCCGCCTTCTCCTCGCCGACCCTGTCCACGAGGATCTTGTAGTCGTAGTTCAGGAAGATGGGCTGGATGTAGCCGATCAGCTCCATTTCCTTCATCTTTTCGTACTGATCCGGGTTCATGATCTGGCAATGGATGATGCCGTCGCGGCCCACTCCCTTGCCCGGATTGTTCCTGCGCGCCTTTTCGATGGCTTCCATCACCATGTCCATGCCGCCGTCGCCGATGGCGTGGATCGCGATCTGGCAGTCGTGCTTGTAGGCGTTGTCCACGAGGAAGTCGAGCTCGTCCTGGGTCAGCATGGCCACGCCGCGATTCGTCCCGTCGCCGTCCTTGTACGGCTCCCGCATGAGCGCCGTCCGCGCGCCGAGCGCCCCGTCGATCAGCACCTTGTACGGTCCGAGCGTGTACTTTTCGGTGTTCTGCCACCCTGTCTTATACCCGTTTTCGAAGAAATCCGCCTGCCACTCGCGCACGGGCAGGTTGCACTGCTCGTAGACGCGGATCTTCATCTTGCCCTCGCGGATCAGCTCGTCGTAGGCCTGCATCACTTTTTTATAGTTGCCCGGCACGTCCTTGAAGTCGTCGGAGTGGATCTCCACGATGCCGCACTGCAGGGCTTTCTCCTGGCTGAGGCAGATCAGCTCCTTCACGCCCTCGAGCGTCTCCTCGGGGATCGCGTTCAGCACGCAGGCCCGCGCGTTCTCGCGGAAGATGCCCAGCGGCCGGCCGGTCTCGTCCCGGTCGATGACCCCTCCATCCACGTCATCCGCGCGCTCGCTCATGCCCATGATGTTCAGCGCCGCCGTGTTGCAGACGATCACGTGGCCGCAGGTGCGGGTGAACGCCAGAGGCACCGTCATCGAGATCTTATCCAGGTCGTCGCGGGTCAGAAAGCGCTTCGCATCCTTGAAATTGTCCTGGTTCCAGCCGCGTCCACGCACCCAGCGCCCCTCGGGGATGTCGTGCGTCGCGAGGAAATTCCTCGAATATTCTATCAGCCCTTCGATCGAATCGCAGGCGTTGTGGTTCATGTCGCGCAGGATGAGCCCCTCGGACAGATTGTGCATGTGCGTCTCGAAGAAGCCCGGCAGGATCGTCTTTCCCTTCATGTCCTCCGCCTGTACGGCGCCGACGGTGCCGAGCACTTCCTCGTTCGTGCCGACCATGCCGAAACAGCCATCCTCCACCACGAAAGCCTGCGCGCGCATGGCGTCCTTCTCCATGGTGATCACGTTCGCGTTATAGTAAACTTTCTTCATGTTGCCTCCTCGCCGGTGCTGTTCAAAAAGTGTCCAACCTATTATAATCATTGTATAAGTACCACTCTCTGAAATCAAGGAGGAACATATGGCACCAGGTCCGGGCGGGCATGGCCCCGTCCATTTCATGACAGACGAGGAAAAGCAGCAGGTGCCGAAAGTCACGAAAGCACTGCTCCTGCGCATCGCCTCCTATCTCAAGCCCTATCGGCTCCAGTTCGCGCTGGTCTTCATCGCCATCCTGCTGTCCGCGGCCATCGGCCTGCTGCCCTCGATCATCACGGGGCGCATCGTGGACCAGGCGCTCGTCGGCAAGAACCTGAAGCTGCTCGTCAAACTGCTGATCGCGGCATTCGCCACGATGACGGCCTCGCAGGTCATCGGCGTGCTCGAAAGCTACATCAACGCATGGATCAGCTCGCGCATCATCTTCGACATGAAGAACCAGATGTACGCCCACCTGCAGAGCATGCCCCACAGCTTCTTCACGAGCGAGAAGCAGGGCGACATCATCACCCGCATGAATTCCGACATCGACGGCGTCAGCAACGTCATCTCCGGCACGCTCACTTCGGTCGTCTCCAACGTGGCCACCGTCGTCACGACCATCATCGCGCTGTTCGCCATGAGCCCCAAGCTGGCCCTCGTGGGCATCGCCATCGTGCCCCTGCTGGTGATCCCGACAAAGAAAGTCGGCGTGACGCGGTTCAAGCTCCTGACGGAAGCCCGGGCCAAATCCGACGAGATGAACCAGCTCGTGGATGAGACCCTGTCGGTCTCCGGCTCGCTGCTCGTAAAGCTGTTCACGAAAGAAGAGGAAGAATACAAGCGCTTCGTGAAGGTCAACGAAGAGGTGACCCGGTTCAGCATCAAGGAACAGCGCTCCGGCCAGTGGTTCCGCGTAATGATGGGCATGTTCACCCAGGTCGGCCCCCTGCTGATCTACTTCGCGGGCGGCTACCTCATCATCGCGAAGGGCGACCCGAACCTGACGGTCGGCATGATCACCGCCACGGTCGCGCTCATCAACAGGCTGTACCGGCCTGTGCAGAGCCTGCTGAACATCCAGGTGGACTTCACGAGGTCGCTGGCGCTGTTCACGCGCATCTTCGACTACTTTGACAAGACGAACAACATCAAGGACCCGCTGCTGGGCATCGCGCCGGATCTGTCCAACCCCTCCGTCGAATTCCAGCACGTGGCGTTCTCCTATGAGCCGGGCAAGCAGATCCTGAAGGACATCAATTTTACAGTGCCGGGCGGGCAGATGTACGCCATCGTCGGCCGTTCCGGCAGCGGCAAGTCCACGGTCGTAAACCTCATCCCCAGGCTCTACGACGTGGACAGCGGCCATGTGAAGGTCGCCGGCATCGACGTGCGCACCTACAAGCTGAAGATGCTGCGCCAGGCCGTGGGCATGGTGAGCCAGGAGAGTTACCTGTTCAACGGAACCATCCGGGAGAATCTGCTGTACGCCAAGCCCGACGCGACGCAGGAGGAGATCGAGAGCGCCTGCAAGATCGCAAACATCCACGACATGATCGCGGGGCTCGAGCAGGGCTACGACACGCCCGTCGGCAACCGCGGGCTGAAGCTGTCCGGCGGCGAAAAGCAGCGCATTTCGCTGGCGCGCGTCGTGCTGAAGGATCCGCGCATCCTCATTCTCGACGAAGCCACGTCCGCCCTGGACTCCATCTCCGAAAATGCCATCCAGGATGCGATGGACAAGGTGATGGAGGGACGCACCTCGATCGTGATCGCGCACCGGCTGTCCACGATCCTGTCCGCAGACAAGATCCTCGTCGTGGATGGCGGCGTCATCGCGGAGTCCGGCTCCCACGAAGAGCTGCTGGCGAAGGACGGCATCTATAAAGAACTCTACGAGACCCAGTTTTCAAAGGTTCTGGATAAGTAATCAGGGCAGTGCAGGAAGAAGGATTTCTCCCCTTTCGGAAGGGCAAAAGCACGGTACGGGATTCGTAATCAAAGCAGTGCTGGAAGGGCTATTCCTCCAACGTCGAG
>JAIKZT010000129.1 GCA_024682015.1 Clostridia bacterium | reverse complement strand
ACACAAAAAACGGTACAATTATTCAAGTTAATTGTACCGCTTTTTGCGTAAATCGTAACTGGCACAAGTGCCAGTAATGGAGCAGATCTGACGTTCAGGTCTATAGATCGTGTTTCATTTTTCGCGCATTGGCAAGGTCATAGACCTCTTCATCCTCACGGACGCCGATCACGATGATCAGCATCTGAGTCTCCGTCCTGACCAGTTTGTAAACGATCCTGATGCCCTCGCCGCGAAGTTTGATTTTTAAAAGGTTTGTAAGGTTCAGCCCATGTTTGTTCCCAAGAGGTTTCCCAAAACCGCCCTCGTTCTGCGGCAGAGGATTCTCCTTGACCTTGTTTATAGCCTTCAGCACGAAAACCTGCTGCGGGCGTGAAAGTTTTTCCAGGTCTTTGACAGCTTCCGGCAGGTACGCAACCGACCAGTTCATTCAAACACTACCTCACCGGCCGACTTGAGATCCTCGTCCGAGATATGCAGCCTCTCCCATACTTCACTCTCCGATACAAACAGATCCGGATGAAGTCTGGCAACGCGCTCGGCAGCAAGCGCCAGCAGCCTGGCATCGTTCAACTCATCCATCAGACGAACGTATTCCTCCGGTGAGATTAATACGCATTCTGCAGCATTGTTTTTCATGACCACTTTTGCGCCATGAGCCTTTACATCTTCGAAAATCTGCCCAGCTAGTCCCCTGTTGAATTGTGTGATGGGAACTGTGTTGCGGATCGCACTGACAACGGATGCCATAAAACCATCTCCCCTCTTTATCCTTGCGAAAAGCATAGCACAAATCGGCAGATAAATCAATCGATATATCGATAAATATATCGATATATCGATTTCAATTTGCAGCATTGTTCTGCAGAAGTCTAACTGTCCTTCAGTGTGGTCACGATCAGCTTGTTCTCGATGACGGTCGCCAGCATCTCGTGCTTGTTCGCGAAGCCGCCCTTCTGCGCGATTTGGTCGAGATTCCAGCGCACGCCGTTCTTCGTGATGCCCAGCTCGGCCGCGATCTCCTCGTACGTCGCGCCCTGCACGAAGCGCCGCAAAATGAGCAGCTGCCGCGGCGAGATGTCGCCGGAGAGCATGCCCTTGAGCTCTACGGACGGCGAGGTGTCCGGGAAGATGCGCTCACCCGCCACCGTGCGCCGGGCGACGTCCATCAGGTCCTCATCCCCGTGATCCTTGTACCACAGGCTGTCTGCCGCGCCCATTCTTGCCCGGTTCAGCACGTCCGGATCGATGAGCGACGTAACGACCAGCACCTTCGCGCCGTTTCCGGACGCGCGGATGCGCTCGCCCGCCGCCAGACCGTTGTTGTTGTGGGCGGTCTGCACGTCCATCAGCACGAGGTCGACCTTCCCGCTCTCGCACAGGGCCTCCGCCTCAAACGCGTCCGTGACCGCGCCAGCCAGTTCGAAACCTTCCGTGCGCTGCACGAGGGCTTTCAAGTGGTTGAGCATGTACTGATTGTCTTCCGCGATAACGGTCCTGATCATAGTATTTCCTCCGATAAGTCATGTAAAAGGTGCGCTTTGTTAAAGCATACACCTCTATGACAGTTGCTGTCTTTTTTCAAAATGTCATAAATTATTTTATGTCTTTTTGAAAAAAACGATAATTGTCATATTATTTTAACATATATTGTTAAAATACCCGCCGGTATCTATGACATCTTTATCGTTTTCCGTATATGGCATTCTTTTTCCTATGACAAATCTATGAAAGAACTATTTTGTCATACAAAATGAGATTTCCGTCAGATGGATTTTCCTTTGGAATCTTTATTATCAGCGCGAACGCGGGGCTGCTTTCGATGCGCATGCTGCCTCCGGCCTCTTCCACGCGCTTTCGCAGCGCCGACAGCCCTCCGCCTTCCGTGACGGACTTTTCCGGCGGCATGCCGTCGTTCGTAAAGCGTGCCTGCCACGCATTTTCCTCCCGCGTGACCCTTGCGAACACCTGGCTTCCGCCCGCGTGCTTGATGCAGTTCGCCGCGCATTCAAAGGCTGCGGCTGCCAGCAGTTCCTCCACCGGTCCGCCGGGCGGTACGGATCCTTCCATGTGCAGGGTCACCCCCAGGGATGCGGCCTTAGATACGGCCTGTACGATCGTCTGGGGCTGCGCGCCATCCGGGTTTCCGAAGTAGCTCACAGCGTCGCGCAGCGCTTCGATCTGCTCTTCGGCGCTGCCTTCCCCACCCCGCATGAGATTGCTGATGGCGATGAGCGCAGCCCCGATCGAATCGTGCACGCGCGTCTTCAGCGCGAGGCTCTCCTGTTCGCGTATGCTGTCCGACAGCCGCTCATACATGGCCTGCAGTTCTTCGTTCGTGCGCTTCAGCTCCTCCGTCTCGCGGGCAAGAGCCTCCTGCGCCTGCCGGTAGCCCTCCTCGTCGAGCGCCTTCTGCGCCGCGTCCGGCGGCAGTTCTCTTTTCGCTGACCCTACCAGACGTGCCATGCAGGCGAGCGCTCTCGCGGCGAGAAAGGCGGCAGCAGCCGGCACGAGGATCCAGGGCAGCCGAAGCGGCAGATCCGATCCGGAAAACACCGCCGTCACGTAGGACAGCGCGGCGATGGAAAACGCGAGAACCGTTGATTCCCCGGCTCTGCGCGCACTTTTCGCCCTCAGCGAGAACAGCGTGAGCACGAAGGCGAGCTGCGCCAGAACCGCGAAGAACAGCATGGCCGCCATCGCAGACTGCGTGGTAACGGAGTATTCCGTAAAGCTTGCGGTGAAAGGAAGGAGGATCATGCGGCGCCTCCTTCCAGGGGCAGCAGGCAGGATGTCTCGCCCTCTTCCGTCTCCAGGGAAAGCCCTTTGAAGCGCGCCTGCAAGGCTTCCGGATGCGCCAGCGGCCGATCCGCGAGCAGTGCGAGACGCGCAGGCCCGGAGCCTTCCCCTTCGGCCTGGGCAATGCGGACCGACAGATAGCGCGCGCCTTTTGGCAGAGACTCGGCAGCGGCCTCGAAGAAGTCGTACGCCTCCGTCATCTGGTCGGCGGCAAGCGCATCGGGCAGCACGAGCGCGCTGCACCGCACGCCCAACAGCTGCAGGGCTCTTGCGGATTCGTCCAGCGCGCTGCGCAGCAGGTCCGCAGGAGCTTCCGCCTGTCCCTGCAGCGCCAGCACGAAGTTGCGCCGCCGCTTGATATAGGTGCCCAGCAGCACGATGCGGGCCAGCAGGCGGTCTTTTTCTTCCTTGGTTTCCGCTTCTCCGAACTGCTTGGCCAGCGCGTCGATCTCGTTCAGCTGGCTCTGCGTCTTTTCCTGCAGCAGGTCGTACAGACGGTTCTGCTCCACGGCTGTCCGCAGCTGTTTTTCCCGTTCGTATTCGTACTCCAGCAGTTCGCGCCGGTCCTGGAACTCCGCGCGCAGGTCCTCCAGCTTTTCCTGCGTCTCAAAGAACGGCGTCACAGCCCCCGCCCAGACGACGCGCTCGCCCCGCAGGAGGTTCGCGTAGTCTGCGTTCGTGCGGATGAGCCCCGCGCGGATGCAGCCCTCGAAGAAAGCCGTGAACGTGAGACAGTAGAACACGGCCGTGTCGGACAGATACGGCCGTACGGGCGGAAGGCCTGCCACGTAAAACACGGTATAGACGATCGCCGCGGCGACTGGCAGCACGGCCAGCAGCCTGGATGCGGTCTTCGGTCCCCGGATGCGCTTCAGCATGCGGGCGATGGCCAGCGCGCTGCACAGGATGGCCCATCCGGCGATGACGTAGAAGGCAGGACCATAGGCGTAGTCCTGTTCCGACCACAGGCCGTGAAAGTCCTGCGGAAAGCGGAAGACGAGCTGATGCGCGTCGTTCGAGAGAGCCAGCAGGGTCAGGCAGGCAGTAAACCCGCCTGCAGCCTTCGTCCAGACAGGCAGCGGCCTGTCCTCATACTCTCGCACGGAGTACGATATGAGAAGAGCCAGAAGCGGTACAAACAGGATGGGAATATAATAGGCGTACCATAGATGCCGCAGCGCGTCCGAACCATAGACGAAACGCCACTTGAGTTCCCGGACGACGATCCAGAAGACCATCATGGCAGCAGCGGCACACAGAAAGCGGCGTATCCTTCTGACGGCCACTCTCCGCTCGCAGGAGATGCCCCAATAGCCGAAAAGTCCCAGGTAGAAAAACGTGCGGACGAAATTGATGCATTTATCCGTGAATCCGGGTCCCAGCCCTTCCCTCGCCCAGAGGCGCAGAAAAGCTGCTGCGCCCGAAAGGACGCAGACGAGCAGTACCGTATGCAGAAATCTGCGGTTTTCGTCCGACATAACAACACTTCAATCGGTACTATTTTAGCACACTGCGCGCAAAAAGGGCGCCTCCCTTTTCAGGGAAGCGCCCTATCTCTACGTTATATGTGCTTTTCGAAGGCTGCAGGGCCCGGGATCGCCCTCCCGCGCCTACTGCGCCTCTTTGATCGCTGCCTGTGCGGCGGCCAGTCTGGCGATGGGCACGCGGAACGGGCTGCAGGAGACGTAGTCAAGGCCGACCTTGTGGAAGAATTCCACGCTGCTCGGGTCTCCGCCGTGCTCGCCGCAGACGCCCAGGTGCAGGTCGGGTCTCGTGGCCCGGCCAAGCTTGCAGGCCATCTCGACCAGCTTGCCAACGCCGACCTGGTCGACCTTCGCGAACGGGTCGTTCTCGTAGATCTTCTTGTCGTAGTAGTCGGACAGGAACTTGCCGGCGTCGTCTCTGGAGAAGCCGAACGTCATCTGCGTCAGGTCGTTCGTGCCGAAGGAGAAGAACTCGGCTTCGGTCGCGATCTCGTCCGCCGTAAGAGCCGCTCTGGGGATCTCGATCATGGTGCCGACGAGGTACTTCATGTCGGATCCGGCTTCCTTGATCAGCTGATCCGCCACGCGCACGACGATGTCCTTGACGTACTTCAGTTCCTTGACCTCGCCCGTCAGCGGGATCATGATCTCGGGAACCATCGTCCATTCGGGATGTCTCGCCTGGACCGCGAGAGCCGCCTTGATGACCGCTCTGGTCTGCATCTCAGCGATCTCCGGATACGTAACGGCCAGACGGCAGCCTCTGTGACCCATCATCGGGTTGAACTCGTGCAGGCCCGCGATGATCGCCTTGATGGCTTCCACGGACTTGCCCTGCGCCTTGGCCAGCGCCTCGATGTCGTCCTCTTCCTTGGGAACGAACTCGTGGAGAGGGGGATCCAGGAAGCGGATCGTGACCGGATAGCCCTGCATCGCCTCATAGATGCCTTCGAAGTCGCTCTGCTGCATCGGCTCGATCTTGGCCAGCGCCGCGATGCGCTCTTCCAGCGTGTCGGAGCAGATCATTTCGCGGAAGGCCGCGATGCGGTCGTCCTCGAAGAACATGTGCTCGGTTCTGGTGAGGCCGATGCCCTGCGCGCCCAGTTCGACAGCCTTGGCGGCGTCCTTGGGCGTGTCGGCGTTCGTGCGCACCTTCAGTCTCCTGTACTTGTCGGCCCAGCCCATGATGCGGCCGAATTCGCCCGCGATCTGCGCGTCGACCGTGGGGATGACTCCTTCATAGATGTTGCCGGTGGAACCGTCGATGGAGATGAAGTCGCCCTCGTGGAACGTCTTGCCGCCCAGTTCGAATTTCTTGTTCGCTTCGTCCATCTTGATGTCGCCGCAGCCGGAAACGCAGCATTCGCCCATGCCGCGCGCGACGACGGCCGCGTGGGACGTCATGCCGCCGCGCACCGTGAGGATGCCCTGGGCGGCCTTCATGCCTTCAATGTCCTCGGGAGATGTCTCCAGGCGGACGAGGATGACCTTCTGACCCTTGTCAGCCCAGGCCTTGGCGTCGTCAGCGGTGAAGACGACCTTGCCGGAAGCGGCGCCCGGGGAGGCGCCCAGGCCCTTGCCCAGAGGCGTGGCAGCCTTCAGGGCGGCTACGTCGAACGTCGGGTGGAGCAGCGTATCGAGGTTGCGCGGGTCGATCATGGCGACGGCCTGCTTTTCGTCGATCATGCCCTCGTCCACGAGGTCGCACGCGATCTTCAGAGCGGCCTGCGCCGTTCTCTTGCCGTTTCTGCACTGCAGCATGTAGAGCTTGCGGTTCTCGACCGTGAACTCCATGTCCTGCATGTCTCTGTAATGCTCTTCGAGGATGCCGCAGACCTTGACGAACTCGTCGTAGGCTTCGGGGAACTTCTCGGCCATCTGCGCGATGGGCATCGGGGTGCGGACGCCCGCGACCACGTCTTCGCCCTGCGCGTTGACCAGGAATTCGCCCATCAGTTTCTTCTCGCCGGTGGCCGGGTCACGCGTGAACGCTACACCCGTACCGGAATCGTCGCCCATGTTGCCGAAGACCATCGGCATGACGTTGACGGCGGTGCCCCAGCTGTAGGGAATGTCGTTGTCGCGTCTGTAGACGTTGGCTCTGGGGTTGTCCCAGCTTCTGAAGACGGCTTCGATTGCCGCAAACAGCTGCTCCTTGGGATCGTCGGGGAAGTCCGCGCCGATCTTGGACTTGTATTCAGCCTTGAACTGGTTGGCCAGCTTTTCGAGGTCTTCCGCGGTGAGCTCCACGTCGTAGTGGATGCCCTTTTCGGCCTTCATCTTGTCGATCAGTTCTTCAAAGTACTTCTTGCCGACTTCCATGACGACGTCGGAGAACATCTGGATGAACCGGCGATAGCAGTCCCAGGCCCAGCGGGGATTGCCGGACTTCTCCGCGATGGTGCGGACGACCTGTTCGTTCAGACCGAGGTTGAGGATGGTGTCCATCATGCCCGGCATGGACGCTCTGGCGCCGGAACGAACGGAAACGAGCAGCGGATTCTCCTTGTCGCCGAACTTCTTTCCGTTGACCTCTTCCATCTTCTCGATGTATTCCATGATCTCGGCTTTGATGGCGTCGTCGATCTTCTTGCCATCTTCATAATAGCGGGTGCAGGCTTCCGTCGTAATGGTGAAGCCCTGCGGCACGGGCAGGCCGATGTTGCTCATCTCAGCCAGGTTGGCGCCTTTGCCGCCCAGCAGGTTGCGCATCTTCGCATTGCCTTCCGAGAACATGTACACGTACTTTGTGCTCATAAATTCGCTGCTCCTTTCGATTTATGTGTGAATATAGGATAGACAGTATTCCGGGCGTTTCGCGGGCTGACCCGCCAGAATGCCCCTTTTCACTCCTATTATTATATGCTCATTTGCGGAGATTGTGCAGCGGTTTATTATTTTAATACCTGCATATCGCATATAAGATTGTATACAGTTATGGAGCACAACTGACAGCCTGTGCCGCCACCGTCGCATGATGGAAAAAACGTCCCGCCATCACGGAAATATGCGTTGTATTACCCGCCCCCGCATATTAAAATGAAATCGTAAACAATCATTCAAATTCAAGGGGTTTATGAGGGGTAAAACCATGAAAACAAGCAAAACGATATGCTGTGCGGCGCTGTCGCTGTCGCTGCTATTGAGCTCTGCGGGCGCAGGTTTTGCTGCCGGGTCACCGTCTGATCCGGCAGAACGGAATTTCATTTATGTCAACCCGCTCTACGAAGACGCGATCGACACCGCGGCCCTGCGCGGCAGGATGGCGGACGCGGGCACTTTCGGAACGATCGAGCAGCTCGAGCGGTTCACGACTGTCGAAGAGGCTGGCTTGTACCTGCGAGAGCAGATGAAAGCGCGCGCAGAGACCATATCCTTCCGCTTCGTCGGGAATGTCAGCGAAGACCTGCCCGTCGATGAGATCCTCGCGAAAGCGCTTGAACACACGGGGGCGCCGGACGAAGGCGATTATCTGAGCTACCAGTACGGCGCGTTCAACATGAGCGCCACCTATTCCTCCAATGGCACGACGGTGACTTACACGCCCACGTTCACGTTCGAATACTATTCCACCCCCGAACAGGAAGAGATGGTAACGCAGGAGCTCGCTCAGGTCATGCCTTCCCTGAAACTTGAAGGAAAGAGCGAATACGGCAAGATCCGTGCCATCTACGACTTCATCGCCCAGAATACGACTTACGATAACGAGCACCTGCAAGACGAAGAGTACCTGTTGAAATACACGGCCTACGCCGCGCTGTTCCACCATACGGCGGTCTGCCAGGGATATGCCAATCTGCTCTACCGCATGCTCCTTACCGCGGGCATCGACTGCCGCATCGTCAGCGGTGTGGCGGCCAACAACTATGGGGAGATCGACGCGCACGCCTGGAACATCGTTAAGCTGGGCGACGTTTACTATAATGTGGACGTTACCTGGGATTCAGGACGGTCGATGTACAGATTCCTGCTGAAGTCGGACCAGTCGTTCATGGATCACATGCGGGAAGAGGCTCACGGCATCGATTTCACTTCGGAGGAATTTTATGCGGCATACCCCATGGCGGACGCGGATTATGAAAGTCTTCACTGGACCCTGGAAAACGGCGTGCTGACGATCTTCGGCGAGGGCGACATCCCCGCGGATTTCGTGCGGATCCTCGGAGAAGACAGCGGCCTCGTAGAGCGGATCAAGGTCGAATCGGGCATCTTTGGCATTGGAAACAGAGCGTTCCTGGGCATGACCGCGCTGCAAAGCGTGGACCTGCCGGACACGGTATCGAGGATCGGCATGCAGGCGTTCTATAACTGCACGGCCCTTTCGGACATCCACCTGCCCCTTCGCATGGATGCCATCGAGGCAGCCGCATTCGCGAACTGCAGCTCGCTTGCGGAGATCGTGATCCCCGAGGGTATCACGTCGCTGACCGACAACATGCTCTTCTCCTGCTCCAGCCTCAGCCGGGTGACCCTCCCCAGCACCCTCACATCCATCGGGTACGGCGTGTTCAACGGCTGCTGGCTGCCGACGGGCAAGACCTGCATCAGAGACGTCTACTATGCCGGAACGGAAGCGGAATGGAACGCTGTCGCGATCGGTGAATACAACGACGAACTGATCCAGCCGTCCGTTGCGTTCCACTACCTCAAGGATGGTGATGGCAAAGCGAAGGTGGTCGATGCCTCCCGCGCAGGCGCGCCGGAGGAAGATACCGTAAGCGCGACCGTCTATGCGGGGCGGACGGATACGGTCGTTCTGATCGCCTCGTACGACGCTTCCGGGAGGTTCACCGGACTGGATGCCGTTCCTTTGAACGGCGGAGAGATCGTCGAGATCGCCAGGAGCGTAGACAGCGCAGAGACTGCCGCTTTCTTCGCCGTCGATGCGGCCACGTCCGCGCCCCAGTGCGGCGCAAATCTTCTCGATCCGCTGGCGTCCGGTACGCACTGATCCTTCACCCGCTAAAAGAACGGAGCCTTTCGAGGCTCCGTTTTAGTATGCTGGACAGATGGTTCTATGGACTTTTCTCCATTGTGCAGCGACGGATGCGATTCCGGCCACTCCTGACGGGACCGCTCCGTGCGGTCATTTGGTGGCTACGTTGGATGTGTTTCCGGATTTGCCCCAAAATGCCCCTTTTGAAACGCGGCGCTTCTACACGGCTTGCATTTACCGCTTTTGAACGATACGACGTTCCCCGAATATATTTAAATGCCTTTTTGTGTAACGCAGTGTTTCAGATATCCGGGTCTGAAGCAATGCGTCCCGGCAAGGCCCCTGTAAGTCCCCTGTTTTGACCGTGGAGCGCCGAAAGCCGCGCTCGTGAATATCTGTACCCTTTTCAGGTTTCAATTGAAAAATGGCACGAAAAAGGGGGACCCGCGTGGGGTCCCCCAAAGTCTGGTTATGTCGGATTAGTTGGAACCGATAGCC
>JAIKZT010000078.1 GCA_024682015.1 Clostridia bacterium | reverse complement strand
TCACGACAACCCGCGGTACGTGGTGAACGGGGTCGTGCATTTCTGCGTATCGAACATTCCGGGCGCGGTGGCGCACTCCACGTCCGTGTCCTACGCGGGCGAAATGCTGCCGTTCATCCTGAGCATCCTGAACAAGGGCGTCGAGGAGACCTGCGTATCCGACGGCTTCTACAGACGGTCGCTGACGATGTACAAGGGCCTGCTGACCCACGAAGAGACCTCGGGCATTCAGGGCCGGCCCTGGATCCGTCCGGAGGACGTCTTAGGCATCGCGGACAGGAAGCTGGATCCGGCGCCTCCCGCCACGACGACCAGAAGCGATAACTTCATCAAGCTGTAGATTTTTCCTTAACGGGCAGTCTGGCCGGCATGTGCATATCGGCTCAGACTGCCTGTTTTTTGAAAACTGTCACGAAACGAAAGGAAAACGACATGAAAAGGATCTTGGTCGCCGGGTTCAAGCACGAAACGAACCGCTTCTGCCCGCATCCGGCGGATATGAAAGCATATGGAAAACGCTTTGGCGAGGACGTGTTTCGCCGCGCTGTTGGGACGAAACTGGACGTCGTCGCCTTTCTGGAGACATTCCATGAACTGAAAAGTGAGTACGAGCTCGTTCCCGTGATCGACTTTGATGCGACGCCCTCCGGGCCGGTAACCAGAGATGTCTACGAACTGGCTGTTTCTACGATCTGCAATACGCTGACGGAAAATGGCCCCTTTGACGGCGTGCTGCTGTCGCTTCACGGCGCCATGGCCGCGGAGCATGAACCGGACGGAGAGGGCGCGATGCTGGAGCGCATCCGCGGGATCGTCGGCAAAGACGTGCCAATCATCGGCACGCTGGACCTTCACACGAACTGCACCCGGAGAATGGCGGAGAACGCGACGGCGCTCATAGCCTGCCGGGAGTACCCGCATACGGATTCCTATCAGGCGGCGCTGCGGGCGGCGCAGCTCATGCGCGAAACGCTGGAAGGGAAAGTCCATCCGCGCATGGGATACTGCCGCGTGCCGTACCTGTTGCCGCTGTTCCCGACGGAAATGGAGCCCCTGCGGTCCTTAAACGCAAAGGCTCGGGAAATGGAGAAGGAGCCTGGCGTGCTGTCCGTGCGGATCAACCACGGCTTTTTCCTCGCGGATATCGCCGATCTTGGCATGAGCGTTCTTGCGATCACGGACGGAGACGCGGAAAAGGCGGATAGGCTGGCCAAAGCGCTCGGGAAGGAGATCTGGGACGTGCGCGGGGAACTCGTGCGGGACCTTTACGATGTCGATGCGGCGCTGGACGAGGCGGAAAGGCTTCTGGCGGAGGGCGGGGACCTGCCTGTCGTCATCGCGGATGCCTCCGACAACGTGGGTTCCGGCGCGATCGGCGATACGACGCATTTCCTTCGCCGCGTGATGGAGAGAGGGATCACCGGGTGCGCGATCTCCAACATCCATGACCCCGCGAGCAGCGAGCGCTGCTTCGAAGCGGGCGTCGGCGCCGAAGTGGAGCTGGATCTGGGCGGCTGGAGCGATCCGGCGTTTTCCGGCGGGCCGGTCCATCTGAAGGGGCGCGTGCGCGCGCTGACGGACGGCTTTTTCCGCAATGTCGGCAGCGTGGACAAGGGCAATCCGCACAACATGGGCAGGACGGCCGTCATCGAAAGCGCGGGCAATACGATCATCATCACGTCTAAAGGCAGGCAGGCGCACGACCCGGCGTCGATGCTGTGCTGTGGGGTCATCCCGTCCCAGCAGCGCATCATCATCGTGAAATCCGCGGTGCATTACCGGGCAGGCTTCGGCCCGATCTCGCGGGCCATGCTCGACGCGGCTGCCCCCGGATATGCCGTGCCGAAACCGGACGGCATGCATTTTGTCAACTGGAGACCGGTAGATTTCGAATAGAGGAGGATATGATGGACAGAAAGGAAAAAGCGGACATTCTGCTGAAGGTGGCCAAAGCGTACATGGATAGGGGTCACTGGCTCCAGTACGACCAGCTGAGCCTGGACCGCATCGTGCGGTGCACGGCCCGGCGGAACGCTTTTGCCCCGCCGGAAGCCGCCGCAGAGGGACGGTATCTGTTCCTGGATTGCGCGGCCTTTGTCTGGGACTGCTATTATCAGGCGTTCGACTGCAGGCTGGAAGCGGACATGGTGATCAACATGATCGATCACATGTCCGCCAGGGTCTTTTACTACGAGCTGACGCACGAGGAGAGCGATGCAGAGAAGGAGCAGATCCTGAAGGATTTCCGCGCATGCCTGCAGCCGGGGGACATCATCTGTTACGAGTGGATGTCCAGGGCCGCGCACACTATGCTGTACCTGGGGGACGGAATGTTCATCCACTGCATGCAGGCGGGAAGCTTCAACGGGTACCACTACGGGGAGATGCGCAATATCTTCAACCCGGAAGGCGGCCTGCGCATCGCCAGCGTGGACAGAATGACCCGCAACAAGGACGACGGGATGTATCTGTTCGCAAGCAAGTTCAAGCGCTTTTCCGTAAACCGTCCGCTGGACGTGGTCGGCGACCCGACCAGGCAGGCGATCATACGGGCCACGGACGCGGCAGATCTGTACTGCAGCGCGTATCCGTCCGTCGGATGCGGGCACGCGGTCTCGCCGGGAGGGACCGTATCCTACGAAGTCGAAGCGGTGAACCGGGGCAAGGAGGCGAAGCGGATCGACGTGGCCTTTGAAGCGGGCGAGGGAACGCAGCTTCTCGGCGCCGCCTTCCTGTCGGCGGACATCCTTCCCGGAGAATCCTATAGACCTGTGTTTACGGTAAAGGCGGAGCGGCAAAAGGGCTTGCTGGGCAAACCCTTGGTCACGGTCAACGGCCTTGAGATCTACGTGCCGGACGTGGCGGTCAGTTCAAGGGTGGAAGGCGCCGCCCTTGAAAGTCCGGGCGCCTTCAGTCCGGAGGCATGCCAGCGCATCCTGAAGCGGCTGTTCTTCCTGCACGATACGGCGGCAGGAGACGTATTGTCCCGCCGGCCGCCCGACAAGGAGGCAAACGGAAGCGTATACGGCCTGTTCGGCGGCTTTGGCGTCATCACGCCGCAGATCGCCGCGGGCGGGGAAAACAGGGCGGTCCACATCGACAGGAACTGCCTGGAGCCGGGGGATATCATCCTCTGCGCGGACGACGCGCTGATGACGAAATGCTATTCCGCGGCGTGGGACGGAGCATCGCTCGCGGGGTCATTCGAATGCGGCGAGGCGCCTTCCGTAAAGAGCGGAGAGGACGCGGACCGCTGGATCGACACGCTGTTCGGGCGCTTCTGTTTCGCGGTCATCCGGCCGTCGTATCTGAACGGGGCAGTGGACATATCGTAAAGAGATTCCTGTTCCCGGTCCCGGATAGGATGAGGCTCCGGGATCGGTATCCCGAAGAAGCGTTGTTTGAACATTAAGAGGAAAAACGATGGAACAGATCAGATTCGAGCAGCTGTGCTCGGCAGTAGACGCAAACCGCGGCCTGATCTTCGATGCGCACGATTACATCTGGGCGCACGCGGAGAGCGGGTATAAGGAATGGGAGACGTCCGCCTATCTGGAGAAAGGCTTCGAGGCGCTCGGGTATGAGCTGCACAGGGCTGGCGATATCCCCGGGTTTTATGCCGACTGGGATACTGGCCGCCCGGGACCGGCCATACTCGTGATCGGGGAAATGGATTCCCTCATCATTCCCCAGCACCCCGCGGCGCGGCAGACCGGCTGCGTGCATGCCTGCGGGCACCACGCGCAGTCCGCGGCTCTTCTGGGCCTCGCGGCGGCGCTGCAGACGCCTTGCGTCAGGGACGGCCTGTGCGGCCGCGTGCGGCTGATGGCCGTGCCGGCGGAGGAACTCGTCGACCTGGAATTTCGCGAGGAACTGCGCCAGAAGGGCGTCATACGCTATTACGGCGGCAAGCAGGAGTTCCTGCGCCGCGGGTACATGGACGGCTGCGACATGGCCTTCATGGTGCATACGTCGTATGGGGAAGGTTCGTTCGAGTTTCCCAACAGCGGAGACGATGGCTGCCTGATCAAAACAGTGCAGTTCATCGGCAAGGCTACGCATGCGGGGATCGCGCCCCATCTGGGGGTGAACGCCCTGCTGGCGGCGGAACTGTCCGTCTCCGCCATGAACGCCCTGCGCGAGACGTTTATCGAGGAGGATCACGCGCGCCTGCAGCTGGCCGGGATCACGGGCGACAGCGTAAGCTGCCGGCTCGAGATGAAGATACGCGCGGCGACGATCGAGCGGCTGCGGAACATCAACGCAAGGGTGAACCGGGCCATCGCCGGGGCGACCGCTTCGGTCGGCGCGCAGGTTGTGATCAGCGACCGGGCCGGGTACATGCCTCTGGATAACGACAGAGCCCTCGGCGAGGTGTTCTGTGAGGCGGCAACGCTGCTCGATCCCGCCCACCCGCTCTCGATGGGGGATGAATGGAGCGCGGGCTGCACGGACATGGGAGACGTGTCACTGCTCATCCCGGCCATCCATCCGTACTGCATGGGGGCTGCCGGCAGGGCTCATACGGATGCGTATTACATCGAAAGCGTTGAAAAGGCCTGCGTGACGAGCGCGAAGGCGCAGCTCGTCACCCTGCAGCTTCTGCTCGAAAACGGTGCGGAAAAGGCGAAGCATGTGATACGGTCGAAAAAGATGACATTTGCGTCCAAAGAAGCGTTTTTCGCGCAGCTCGACGGGATGATGTACGATCGCGAGGCGATCGCCCTGAACGGGGACGGCAGCGTTACTCTTAAGTTTTAGGAGGTCTGGACATGGATAGACAGGAGAAGGTGGATATCCTTCTGAACACGGCGCGCGCGTATCTTTCGCGCGGCAGCCGGCTGCAGTACGATCAGCTGAGCATGGACCGGCTGGTGCGGTGCAGCCCGCGGCGGAGCGCTTTCGCGCCGCCTGAAATGGCGACGGCGCAGCGGTATATGTTCATAGATTGCTCATCCTTCGTGTGGGATACGTATTACCAGACGTTCGGATACAGGCTGCCGGCGGACCTCACCTGGCACATGATCGACGTGCTGCCTTGCCGCGTGTTCTATTACGAGTTGACGCACGAAGAGAGCCCGGAGGAGCAGCAGGCGATCTGCGAGCAGGTCCGCAGCCTTCTTCAGCCCGGAGACATCGTGACGTTCGACCGGGGCAATCACATCGGCCACACGATGCTGTACGAAGGGAACGGCCGTTTCATCCACAGCACGCAGCGGCATGGCTTCAACGGGTATCACTACAAGGAAAGGCGCAACATCTTCGATCCGACCGGCACGGTGTGCGAGGATACCTGCGATCGCTGGTTTACGCCGTGGGACGGAGGAGAGTTTTCAAAGCTGTATCTGCTGAGAGAAGACAATAAGAGGTTTTCCGTTCACCGGCCGCTCGACATGCTGGGAGATCCCACGCCGCAGGCGCTGATCCGCTTCGGTGCGGCAAAGGACCTCTTCTGCAGCGTTCTGACCGCTCCGGGGCCTGGCCACTGCGTGGAAAACGGCGGTACGCTCTCCTATACAGCAGTCGTGGAAAACCGCGGAGAAGA